>CAJWTP010000003.1 GCA_913047325.1 uncultured Gammaproteobacteria bacterium | reverse complement strand
ACAGGATCAACTGTTATTTCTCAAGCAAGAGGAGAGGGTGTTCATGATGAAAGGACCTTTTTGGGCTTGCATATAGAAACGCAAAGAGATGTTTTATTTCTTTTAGTAGAGCAATTTCATGCTCGAAAAATTCTTGAAACTGTCAACGAAGTAGGCGACTTTGATAAGGTTTCACATGAAGGTATCGCCTTTCAAATTGACGTTGAAGATGCGGTCGGTGTGATGCATCAAATTGAAATACTAAGTAAAGATATAGAGGAGGAAATATGAAATCTGAAGTATTAGTAAAAGATGTAATGTGGGGTGAGGTAGATATTATTGACCGCAAGACCACGGTTCAAGATGCGCTCAACACAATGCAATATAAAAAAACCAAAATGCTGATTGTTGATAAGGCTCACGAGCACGATGAATATGGAGTTGTCTTGATTGCTGATATTGCTAGAAAGGTTATTGCTCAAAATAAATCTTTAGAAAGGATTAATGTTTATGAGATTATGAATAAACCAGCAATTTCAGTTAACTCAGAAATGAATATTCGTTATTGCGCTAGACTTCTAACTCGTTTTAATTTATCTCGATGCCCTGTCATTGATGAGGGCAAAATAGTTGGCGTTGTTAGCTTAACGAGTATTGTATTTATGAATCATGCATACAGAGCAAAAAAATAAATATAGTTTATATTTGAGATGATGAGAAATCAAATATATACCCAATACTTTGGCCTTTAGTTAAACAAAAAATCGTTTAGCTTTGTGACCAGGGCATACCGTCATGCCGCCAGCCATTTAAATTTCCGCGCTGGTCATCTTCATCGAGGTCACCTTCAAAGCCACTAGCAACATGTGAAACGCTCTTAAAGCCTTCACTTTCAAGACACTTGAGTGCATCGTTAGATCGATAACCGCTCCTACAAATCAATATAATCTCGGTTTCATAAATGTCTTCACAACCCTCTAACTCATTTCTCACTGCTTCTGAAAACTTCTCTGGATTGGGCTCCCAGTCTGGTTCATCCATCCATGGAATGAGGGCAGAGTTCTCTGGATAACCAACGAACCTGTATTCAGCCTCACTGCGAACATCAACAAACAACGCCTGAGGATTGTCTTCAAGCCTCTGTAGGGCCTGTTTTGGCAGTAAATTACGTCTATATGTCACTATTTCTCCGAAATTAACAAGTTAAAACTAATAATACTATAACAAAACCTGCCTTAGTCTTGATAAAAAAATCAATTTGTTTTTACAAATAAGGCGATTGACTCTACGTGGGCGGTTTGTGGAAACATATCCATCACGCCAGCCTGTTCCAGAGTGTAGCCTAGTTCAACTAATTTTGCTGTATCTCTTGCAAGGGTTGCAGGGTTGCATGAAACATAAACCACTCTCTTGACTCCCAATTCAGGCAACAATCCAACAATTTCAATTGCGCCAGTCCTAGCTGGATCGATTAACACTTTGTTATATTTCTTACCTCGAAACCATTCAAAACCTCTCACATCTTCAAACAGATCAGCCTTATAAAATGATACATTCATTATCCCATTCCTTTGCGCATTTTCTTTAGCTCGATCTATAAGGCCCTTGTCTCCCTCTATGCCGACAACATTTTTTGTATAACGAGCAATTGGTAAAGTGAAATTACCAAGACCGCAAAACAGATCTACTACTTTGTCATTTTTATCCAATTCCAGCAAACCGAGAGCCAGACTGATCATTTTTTGATTAAGCTCAAAGTTGACCTGAGTAAAGTCGGTCGCCAAGAAGGCCATCTCTATATCATGCTCGGGCAAAGAATAAATCAACTCTGTCGAATCAAAAAGAGGTTTTACAGTGTCTAACCCACCGCTTTGACTATACCAAGTAATCTCTAGCAGCCTGGCATATTCTTTGAGGACAACTTTGTCTGCTTCTTGTAATGGCTGGAGATGCCTTAAAATAAGAATAGTGGCATTCTCCGCGATAGCAACCTCAATCTGAGGTATATCTGCCTTAATACTCAATTTTCCGATACACTCAGATAGTTTATTGAGCTTACTTCCCAGAGATGGATGCAAAACCTCGCAACGATCCATCAGCGTAATGAACGAAGATCTCCTCTCCCGAAAGCCGACCAACACACGATCTTTCTTTTGCACATATCTGACCCCTAGCCTGGCCTTTCTTCTGTAACCCCAGCTACCAACCTGTAGAGGTTCAAGCCATAACTTTGGACTAACTTTGGACTGACCTAATAAAGCACTCTGCAACCATTCCTGCTTCGCCTTTATTTGATTATTACTACTCAAGTGCTGAAAAGAGCAACCGCCACAAATCCCGTATACCTTGCACTTTGGCTTAATTCTTTCGGGAGAAGGCTTAAGAATCTCTACAACATCAGCCTCTTCATACTTGGACCTTGATAATGTACGCGCGGCAGTAACACTTTCTCCTGGTAATGCACCACGAGTAAAAATAATTTTTTCACCGTGGTGTGCAATACCCCTGCCTTCGTGAGATAGCCCTTCTATTATTAATTGATAAAGTTTATCTTTAGCTTTTCTTCTAGCCATCCAGCAATTCAACCCAATGTTTTACGGGTATTGAGCTCCCTTGTTGGAGATGCATCAAGCAACCAATGTTACTCGTAACTATGATTTTTGGGTTTCTTGCTGTAAGGTTAGTTATTTTTTTATCTTTAAGTTGTTTCGATAACTTTGACTGGAAGATCGAATAGGTGCCAGCGGAACCGCAACAAATATGTGAATCCTTTATTGCTTTTTTTTCGTAGCCTAGTCGCTCTAGAATTGACTCAACCAGACCGCCTAAGTTTTGACCGTGCTGGAGCGTACAAGGTTCATGATAAGAAATATTTGACTCCGAAAGCTTAAACTGTGTCAAATCTTGTTTTGCTAAATACTCAGCAATATCCTGGGTATGCTGTGAAATATATCTTGCCTTTTCATAATAGGGATCTTCAGGCTCGAACAGTTCAGGATAATCTTTAACCATAACGCCGCAACCGCTCGCACTTGAGATAATAACCTTAACCTCAGAATTGAGCTGTAAACACCACGAATCAATGTTTCGTTTAATTTTCTTTAAAGCGTCAGTTGGAGCGGCAAGATGCTGGTCAAGTGCGCCACAACACTCTCCTGGAGAGTCTTCAATAACTTCAACGCCAAGCCTAGCTAAGATGTTCTTAATACTGTGGTTAATATTGGGTGCTAACATTGGTTGAACGCAACCTCCAAGCAACAAAACCTTTGAATCTACTTGCTCTGGTTTAATTGCTTCACTAGATATACCAGAGTGTCTCACAAAATAGCCAAGCGTTTTAAAGATTAGAGGCGTTGAGAGAAACTTGCGAACAAGAAAACGATAAATTGATTGCCACTTGGGTCTTTTTTCCTCCATAAAATTGCGACCAATATCTAGCAGTTCGCCATATTTAACCCCTGAAGGGCAGGTTGTTTCACAGGAACGACAAGTCAAGCAACGATCTAAATGATTGAGCGATTGTTCAGTAAAGTTATTGTCTTCAAGTGCAGACTTTATCAGATAGATTCGACCCCTGGGTGAATCCAATTCATCACCCAACAATTGATATGTTGGACATGTCGCTAGACAAAACCCACAATGAACGCAGGCTTCCAGTATTTGACTCGCTTTTTCATTTTCAAAGCTGGAAAGTGATAACTGCTGGATCTCGGAATGCATTAGATAAATACACCTAAGGGGTCAAAAATCTGCTTTAATTTTTTCTCAAAATCAAGGTGCAAACTTGAAACCTTATTTTTTGGTTTCGGTTCGGTTTGATAACGTTCTGCAGTTCTTTGTGGCAAGATTTTTAAACTTACCTCTGTTACCAATGCCAAATGCCCTTTAGATCCGACAAGGAGCCTTGAAACATCATAGCCAGCTACATTTTTTATTACCTGACCGCCAAAATTAAGCAACTTTCCTTCGCCATTGATGATCTGCACTCCAAGCACGTTATCGGAAAACTCTGGTCCAGAGGTCGCATAAATCCCCCCAATGCTTTTTTCCTGATTCTGACAATAAAAAGGCAGTGCCTGATTATTCTCCGAGAGTATAGCGACAATTTCTTTTATTTTAGTGCCTGCCTTGAGCGTGATAACTAACTCCTCTGGGTAGTACTCAACAACACCACAATAAGCCGACATGTTAAGAAAGCCTTGCTTATCAACACTGTCATTACACACGATCTGGAGCTTGTCGCCTTGTTTAATCTTTTGCTGAAGCCGTTCGATTGTGTTCATTATTAAAAACGCTCCAATTCAGGAAAAGGCAGCTCTCCATTATGAACGTGCAATCTTCCCAGTTCGGCACAACGATGAAGAGACGGCACAGCTTTACCTGGATTAAGTAGTGAATCTGGATCAAAAGCGGCTTTAATTTGATGAAATACTTTCAATTCATCCTCGCCGTATTGGATACACATAGCATCCAATTTTTCAACACCGACGCCATGCTCTCCGGTAATTGTGCCACCAACTTCAACACAAAACTTTAATATGTCATTCCCACAATTTTCTGTCTTCTCTAACTCCCCATCAACGCCAGCGTCATACATTATCAGAGGATGGAGGTTACCGTCGCCAGCATGAAAAACGTTTGCAATACGCAAGTTATAGTACTTGGATAATGAATTTATTTTTTCCAATACCAAGGCTAGATAGCGCTTTGGAACAGTTCCGTCCATACAGTAATAGTCTGCAGATATTCTTCCAACTGCCGGAAAGGCGGATTTCCTACCCTTCCATAAAAGCAACCTCTCTGATTCGGTTTCTGAAATCTTTACAGTTGTCGCCGCTGAAAGTAGATCAACAACCTGCTTCAATTCCTCCTCTACTTCATCCTCAACGCCATCAAGTTCACACAATAATAACGCCTCAGCATCGAGCGGATAGCCTGGCTTGGCGAAGGACTCCGAAGCCTCAATTGCCAATTTATCCATCATCTCAAGACCTGCAGGAATGACGCCGTGCTTTATAATCTCCGCCACAGCATGGGCACCATCCGAGACGCTAGAAAATCCAGCCATAACTAATCTGGCAATTTTTGGTTTTGAGGTAAGTTTGACGGTAACTTCAGTTATGACGCCTAGCAAGCCTTCAGAACCATTCATTAATGCCAGCATACCGATTCCATCATCTTGTCGGCTAAATGAAAGCTCTTTACCGTCAATAGTTAACATTTTAATTGCCTCTACGTTTTGAACCGTGAGACCATACTTTAGGCAATGGACTCCACCAGCATTCTCTGCAACATTACCTCCGATTGTACAAGCTATCTGAGAGGATGGATCGGGCGCATAATAGAGGCCAAATTGATCGACCGCTTCGCTAATTGCAAGATTACGGACTCCAGGCTCAACAACTGCCACTTGTCTTTCTTTGTCAATTGAGATAATACGAGTGAGCTTAGAGAGCCCCAAAACTACACTGCCTTCAAGCGGCATTGCACCGCCCGAGAGACCCGTCCCTGCGCCACGAGTTACAACAGGTGTTTTGAAGTGCTGGCAAATTTCTAAAACCTTTTTTATTTGCTCAAGATTGCTAGGCAAGACAACAGCTAAAGGTTTTTGCTTGTAAGCACTCAGGCCGTCACACTCAAATGGTCGGGTAGCTTCGCTACCAACCATAACCAATCCCTTAGGTAAATTACGGATTAATTCACTTGTGAGTGACATAGAGTGGCATTATAATGACGCGATTTAAGTATAAATATAGATACATTATAAGGTAATCTTGTATACTCTAAATTGGTAAATTGGTCAGACCAATACTAAATTAACAAAAAATATTCTAAAACTTGAAGTCATTTATTCCACCAGCTAGAACATTGATGGGACCCGGACCCTCGGATGTTCACCCTAGAATCCTAAGCGCCATGGCTAGATCTACTATAGGACATTTAGACCCTGCCTTTATTGGCATGATGGAAGAAGTTAAAGAAATGCTAAAGTATGCATTCAAGACTGAAAACGAACTTACTATGCCTATCTCCGCTCCCGGATCGGCCGGTATGGAAGCATGCTTTGCAAACCTAGTCGAACCTGGTGACAAGGTTATTGTCTGCATCAATGGTGTGTTTGGTGGACGTATGAAGGAAAATGTCCATCGCTTAGGTGGTGAAGCGGTAGTGGTTGAAGATGACTGGGGTAGCGCTGTTAGTATCGATAAAGTGGAGCGTGCATTAATTGATAACCCTGACGCTAAAATTGTTGCCTTTGTTCATGCAGAAACTTCAACTGGAGCTATTTCTGACGCTAAAGCCCTCTGTCAAATTGCTAATCAATATGGCTGCATCAATATCGTTGATGCAGTAACTTCGTTGGCGGGCTCTGAATTAAGGGTTGATGATTGGGGAATAGATGCCATCTATTCGGGTTCTCAGAAATGCCTATCAGCGATGCCTGGGTTGTCGCCTGTTAGTTTTAGCGACAGAGCAATAGAAAAGCTAACTAGTCGAAAAACTCCAGTAACAAGTTGGTTTCTAGATCTCAACTTGGTGATGGGTTATTGGGGCAAGGGCGCAAAACGCGCATACCATCACACCGCGCCGGTCAATACCTTGTATGGTTTACATGAATCTTTGGTGATGTTAAGAGAGGAAGGAGTTGAAAACTCTTGGAATCGCCATCAACAAAACCACATACTCCTTAGATATGGGCTTAATAACTTAGGAATCGATTACTTAGTCGACGAAGCCGACAGATTGCCGCAACTAAACAGCGTACTAATTCCTCAAGATCAAGATGACTTGGAAGTGCGCTCTTCGTTGATGAAGAACTTCAATATTGATATTGGGGCTGGCCTGGGTCCACTTGAAGGCAAGATATGGAGAATTGGATTAATGGGATATACTTCAAGAAAGGACAATATTGAACTTTTATTGTCCGCACTTAAAAATACACTATAAAAAAACCAGTTAGTCTTTAATTTTTGCCAACAACTCTTCTTCAGTCTCAACCCTGTCAGGGTCAGGTAGACAGCAGTCTACTGGGCACACTTCGACACACTGTGGGGTATCGAAATGACCAACACACTCTGTACATAGGTCACCATCAATCTCATAGATTTCCTCACCCATATATATTGCTTCATTCGGACATTCTGGCACACAAACATCGCAATTGATACATTCATCAGTAATTAATAATGACATAAATACTCCCTAACTGGATAAAACTATGGTTGACAAAAGTGTAGTCATATAACCCAACATTGTGAGTCGTTATTTTAACGTATTCATACTATTGCATAAACGATTTCGGTATCATTATATGGTTTTATTATTAAGGTTATTATGAAGGGCTTATTTGTTATATTTTCGTTGTTGTTCTCCTCGACCTCATTTGCTAACCTCGATGAAGGCATTTATGCCCAAATAAATACCAATAAAGGTGAAATCGTTATTGAATTGGCATATGAAAAAGCACCACTAACGGTTGTCAATTTTATTGCTCTTGCCGAGGGCACTAAGTTGAGCAATGAATCGAGCGGCACACCCTTTTATGACGGGCTGCTATTTCATCGAGTAATTGATGACTTTATGATCCAGGGAGGCGACCCTAGAGGGGATGGCACTGGAGGCCCTGGCTATCAGTTTCCTGATGAGATTAGCGATTTAAAGCACGACAAGCCAGGCATTTTGTCAATGGCCAATTCTGGGCCAGATACTAACGGTTCACAGTTTTTTATTACTCACGTGCCGACTCCATGGCTTGATGGCAAGCATAGCGTGTTTGGCCATGTAGTGGAAGGGATGGATGTTGTCAACTCGATCCAGCAAGGAGACACAATTGAAAGCATAACCATAGCCCGGGTCGGCGCAAAGGCAAACAAATTTAAAGCAGACGAAATCGCCTTTAATTTAGTACTCGAAAATATTTTTGAAAAAATTAGAGTTCTTCAGTATAAGCGTATCGAAGAGTTCAACAACTACGTCAAAGAAAACTTTCCAAGTGCCAAGATGAATCAGCTTGGCTACTATTCACAGGTTGACAAGACTGGTAGCGGAAATAAACCTAATGAGGGACAAGTTGTGTCTATTGATTTGGCTGTAAAACTTGACAACGGCAGTGTTGTTAGGGAGACTGGGAATCCAATTCAGTTTAAACTTGGCGGTAGAGAAATCCTAGAAATTATCGACATCAATACTATGCAAATGAAAATAGGTGAGAAACGCACTTTGGTTGCCAGCTATGAGTCAATTTTTAACAATGAGGCACGTGGAAATATACCAAAAAACTCTATACTTATTTTCCAAGTAGAGCTTCTCGAAATAGAGAATGAGTAATTATGTTTCTTGAACTACTTCAATTTCTCGCAACCCTGGACACTGGATTTAACGTTCTTAATTATCTTACTGTTAGAGCCGTTTTTTCGATGCTCACAGCACTCTTAATTACGCTACTTTTAGGCAAAACAATTATTTCTAAACTGCAACAATACCAAATAGGTCAAATAATTCGTAGTGACGGTCCAGAATCTCACCACATCAAGGCAGGAACCCCAACCATGGGAGGCGTTCTTATCCTTTTCTCATTTTTTGTCAGCATGATTATATGGGGTGACTGGAACAATACTTATTTATGGATGATTTTAGCAACAACGCTAATTTTTGGCACAATAGGTTTTTTTGATGACTACTTAAAACTCAAAAAACAAAGTTCAGATGGGCTAAAAAGTAGGTATAAATTTATAGCTCAATCATTTGGCGCTATCGCTATCGGAGGTTGGCTTGTATCGATTGCCTCCGCTCCAATCGAGACACAACTCCTAATTCCATTTTTTAAGGATGCGGCATTAGAAATAGGTGTTATTGGATTGTTTATTATTTCCTATCTAGTCATTGTTGGTAGCTCTAATGCTGTCAATCTGACTGACGGACTCGATGGTTTAGCGATTATGCCGGTAATTTTGATTAGTGGTGGTTTAGCAATTTTTGCCTATATTGGAGGCAACTATAACTTTTCTGACTACCTCAACATGCCCTTTATGCCAGGCACTGGGGAGCTTTTTGTAGTGTGTGCAGCATTGATAGGATCGGGTTTTGGTTTTCTTTGGTTTAACACCTACCCAGCAGAAATATTTATGGGGGACACGGGATCGCTATCAATTGGATCGATTTTAGCGGTTGTAGCTATCATTGTCAGACAGGAGATTTTGTTCTTTTTTATGGGTGGCATTTTTGTTGCTGAAACCGTCTCAGTTATTCTCCAGGTTTGGTACTTTAGACAAACCAGAAAAAGACTCTTCTTGATGGCACCTATACATCACCACTTTGAAAAAAAAGGTCTATCAGAGCCGAAAATTATCGTTCGTTTTTGGATGATAACATTGATACTAATTTTAATTTGCTTGGCAAGCATCAAGATCAGATAAACCAGATAATTTGGAACTGTAAAATAGCCAAATATGAGCATCAAGTCAGACAATTGGATCCGTAAAATGGCACTCGAAAAGGACATGATTAAGCCCTTCGAATCGGGCCAAGTGAGACATGTCGATAACGAAAAAATAGTTTCTTACGGCACCTCGAGTTATGGCTATGATGTTCGCTGCTCGACAGAATTTAAAATATTTACCAATATCAACCACAATATTGTCGACCCCAAGGATTTTAATGCCCAAAGCTTTGTCGAGATTGATGCAGACGAGTGTATCATTCCGCCCAACTCATTTGCCTTAGCTAGGACGGTTGAGTACTTCAAAATACCGCGAACTACACTGGTTATATGTCTGGGCAAGTCTACCTATGCAAGATGTGGCATTATTGTCAATGTCACACCACTGGAACCTGAATGGGAAGGACACGTAACTCTCGAGTTTTCCAATACAACACCTCTTCCTGCAAAAATATATGCCAATGAAGGTGTTGCACAGATGTTGTTTTTTGAGTCCGACGAACCTTGCGAAACCTCTTACAAAGATAGAGGGGGTAAATATCAAGGCCAAACCGGTGTCACTCTCCCTAAAACTTAGCCATTCATGCTAGAGATTTCCAAACGTCGCACATTTGCGATTATTTCACACCCTGACGCCGGTAAAACAACTGTTACCGAAAAGTTATTACTATATGGTGGTGCCATAAAAACCGCTGGCAGCGTTAAAGCAAGAAAGGCCAACACTCATGCTACTAGTGACTGGATGGAGATGGAAAAAGAAAGAGGTATCTCTGTCACCTCATCGGTTATGCAGTTTCCATATAATGAACACGTTATTAACCTACTCGACACACCAGGTCACGAAGATTTTTCTGAGGACACGTATCGCACCCTGACAGCGGTAGATTCTGCCCTTATGGTGATTGATGTAGCTAAAGGGGTCGAACAGCGAACTATTAAATTAATGGAAGTTTGTCGATTACGAGACACGCCAATCATAACCTTTATCAACAAACTAGACCGTGAAGGCAAGGAGCCAATAGACCTCCTAGATGAAGTAGAATCAGTCTTAGATATCGAGTGTTCACCTATCACTTGGCCGATAGGCATGGGTAAATCATTTAGGGGCGTTGTACATCTACTAGAAGACAGAATTTATATTTTTAAGGGCTCTAAGAATAGCCAGATTGGTGAACATTTAATTATCGAAGGAATCAATAATCCGGAGCTAGATAACGTTCTAGGAGTTGAATTAGCGCAGCTAACAAGAGATGATGTAGAGCTAATAAGGGGGACAACAAACCCATTTCAAATAGAATCTTTTTTAAAGGGTCAGCAAACGCCAGTATTTTTTGGTTCAGCCATAAACAATTTTGGGATAGAAAACTTGCTAGACGGATTCGTCAAATACGCACCCACTCCAAAAGGAAGAGAGAGTGACACTAGACAGGTTAAACCGAATGAGAAAAAACTGACCGGTTTTGTATTTAAGATTCAAGCCAACATGGACCCTAAACATCATGACAGGCTCGCTTTTATGAGAATTGTTAGTGGTGAGTACACCAAGGGCATGAAGGTTCTTCAAGTTTCCAGTGGAAAACAAATAAAAATTTCAAATGCTGTTACGTTTATGTCACGAGAAAGAAGTTCTGCAGATAGTGCTAGAGCGGGAGATGTTATAGGAATTCATAATCATGGCGGAATAGGAATTGGAGATACATTTACGCAGGGCGAAAAACTTAATTTTCAAGGTATCCCAAACTTCGCACCCGAACTTTTCAGACGCGCACAGCTCAAAGACCCGCTCAAAACAAAGGCACTACAGAAGGGCCTTAATCAGCTTTCAGAAGAAGGAGCAACTCAAGTATTCAGACCTATATCAAATAGCACTCAAATTCTAGGTGCAGTTGGTATATTGCAGTTCGATGTAGTCGCCCACAGACTGAAATATGAGTATGGAGTTGATTGTCAATTTGAGTCTATTAATGTCGCTACTGCTAGATGGGTGAGTGGTTCAGATAAAGACATTGAAAAGCTCAAGATAAAAGCTGGCAACAATATTGCCATCGACAGTTCTGGGATGCTATCTTATTTAGCGCCAAGCCTGGTTAATCTTCAATTAACAATGGAACGTCATCCGAATATAATTTTTCACACCACTAGGGAACACTGATAGTTTAATCATCGACCAGTGGTTTCACTACTTCTGCTATATCCTTTTTGTTTAAATAACCCACTTCTGCACCTTTCGAGTCCTGAACCACGGCATATTCAGCGTCAGATCTTAATATTTCACATAAAACGTTGTCAATAGAGTCTTCGGTGTTAACAACAACCTTTGCTTTATTGTTATCAGGCTTGTTATTATTCATCACAGATTTGGCATGAAGAACATGAGAACGGTTTACCTTTTTAACAAAATCCCTAACATAGTCATCTGCAGGATCCATTAGAATGTCCTGAGAGGTGCCATGTTGTACTAACAAACCGCCATTAAGAATGGCAATTCGATCACCTATCTTGAGTGCTTCGTCTAAGTCGTGAGTAATAAATATAATTGATTTATGCAACTCTTTTTGGAGCTCCAAAAGCAAATCCTGCATATCACTCCTAATAAGTGGATCAAGCGCACTAAAGGCTTCATCCATCATCAATATTTCGGTGTCACAAGTCAATGCTCGAGCTAGACCAACACGCTGCTTCATTCCGCCCGACAGCTGAGAAGGATAACGGTCCTCATAACCGCTAAGTCCTACACGGTCGATCCATTTTTGGGCACGCTGATGTGCTTCATCGCCTGTAACACCTTGTAAAAATATGCCATAACAGACATTGTCCATTACAGTTTTATGTGGCAGTAGCGCAAAACTCTGAAAAACCATAGCCGTTTTTTGTTGCCTGAATTGACGTAGTTTTTCTTTACTCATCCCGATAATGTCCTCACCACCAATCGTAATTGATCCTGCAGTGGGGTCAATAAGTCTATTTATGTGTCGAATCAAGGTGGACTTGCCTGAGCCTGAAAGTCCCATAATAACCTCGATATTCTTATTCCTGAGTTCGAGATTAATATTGCTTAAACCTAATACATGTTGATGTTCTTTGAGAAGGTCATCCTTGCTCATGCCATTATCGACATATTGCAGAACAGATTTAGCTTTGGGGCCAAAAATCTTCGTCAAGTTTGAAATTTTGATTTTTATATCTTCATTCATAGTACATCTCCAGAACGATGTTTCTGAATTCGAGTTCCGAATGCCTGCGAAACTCTGTCAAATATAATTGCCAGGGCTACAATCGCAAGACCGTATAGCATGCCAAGTGAAAGGTATTGGTTTTGAACAGCCTGTAGAACTGGTAAACCTAAACCGGTCACACCAATCATTGAGGCAATCACGACCATTGATAAAGCCATCATGATTGTTTGGTTTACACCTGCAAATATGTTAGGAAGCGCAAGAGGAATTTGGACGGTAAACAGACGCTGCCTATAGGTCGCACCGAAAGCATCCGCTGCCTCCATCGCTTCCTTATCGACCAAACGAATACCCAGATTTGTTAAACGAACGATAGGTGGCATTGCGTAAATACAAACCGCGATCAGACCTGGTACCTTACCAATACCTAACAACATAACAACCGGTATAAGATAAACAAATGATGGAATTGTCTGCATAATATCTAGAATAGGTGTGATCAATGACTGCACCCTGTCAGAGCGCGACATCCATATTCCTAGAGGTATCCCAATAGCAAGACATAAAAGGGTGGCAGTCGCTATCATAGTTACTGTAGAGATCATTGGAGTCCACATGTCAAGGAATCCAATAGCAAAGAAACCTAGCATTACTCCAACTGTCACTTTCAAGCTTCTGGAGCCAAGCCAGGCCAGTGCACCCGCACCTAATAGAAAAACAGGCCAAGGCGTGGCAAGCAATAACTGTTCAAATTGAGCTAAAAAGAATAATAAAGGGTTAAATATTTTTTCAATAATATCTCCAAACTCTCTCGTAAAGTCCCTGAAAGCTGAATCCACACAGATACGTGAATTCATCATCACATCACGAGGTATTGATATAGCGTTATTGACAAACAAAGAAAAGTCAGATATGTTCGTTGCGTCACTTACCTGAGTCGATAAAGTCGCAAAATAATCTACTTGAGTAACTGGGTCAACTGATCGAGTAGACTCAAATTGAGTTTCAATATTTTGAGACAAATTACTGATAGTTGCTGACAAAGCTTCTGGGTCAGTAGAACGAATGGACTGATATGTTCTATCAAGCCTTTGCACTACCTTATCAAGATTAGCGATTACATTAACCTTTATTTCTGCATAATTACCAGCCTCATACTGAGCCGCTAAATCGATTACTTTTGTACTTAGCTCATTTGTTTTATTAACTATAGGCATTAATACGCTCTCAACTATACTGACATCACCTCTTATAGAGGCTTCTTTGACCGCTCTAGAAAGAGCAACAGGATCGTCTAATAAAGGCATTAAGTTTGATACAATCTCGTTACTATCAACCATGTCTTGTACTTTTGCATGGGTTGTGATACTCAACTCGTCCAAACTTAAAATCATATCTTTAGAGCCAGAAAAACTCTTATACGTCGAAGCTAAAGAATTTGCCTCATCCCTTATTTGAGAAATTTGCTCAATATGGGACTGAACTTCGATATTCGAATTGAGGGAGTCAACCTGACCCATAAGTCCTCGAATTTTCTCGTGTATCGAGCCTACCTGTGAACCTATATCACTCATAAACGAGGTGCTATAGGTGTCTGCCTTATCAGCGTATTGTTGTGCCAAAAATTCAACTTTATTAACAAGTTCGCTGGCACTATCGTTACTAATTAGATAGCGTGAGTTTTCCCCTATATCTTTTAGAAGAGGTTCTATATCCTTAAATATTGAAATAACTTGATTGGGTGAATTTATCGAATCAACCCTGTTTGAGAGTTCTGCAATAGAATTATTATAAGCCTCATATTGAGTGGTTGCATTAGAGCTAAACTGAGCTCCAAGTTCCTGAGTTTTATTTTCTAGGGCTTGAGACAATAATTGAACTTTTTCAAGCAGTTCTGCAGCACTATTTACCTCAGTTAAAGGATTTGATTCATTTGATAACTCCTTTAAAGTTTGAGCTTTGACACTAGCTCGATCCGCGAGTTTAGTAAAGTTATCAGTGATTTTGACTAGCTGAGAATAATCTGTCGCACTTAGAGCTTGTGACGTTAAGTCATCCGCTCTTTTAGTCATTGCTTGAATGAAATTTAGGTCTTTATTGACAATTCTTAGCTCACCAATTTCAGCTGCCGTTGGAAGGCAATCTAATATGCTCTGTTGAGGTATCGGTCTAACTGCCATTTATCACTCCAATAAAAAATTGCCCGTAAACATAAAATCTACGGGCAATTATCAGTACTTATTTTTCTACTTTTCTGTCTTATAAAGCAGCTTCAACAGAAGCAGCTACATCAGCGTCAACCCATGCATTCCATACATCTCCATGGTTCGAAAGAAAATGAGTAGCAGCGTCAGCTCCAGTACCGCCAGTTTCACCCATCCAAACAAGCATAGAGTTCATGATATCACCGGGCCATGTACGTGCAGCAAAGTAGGCCATACCTTCTTTTGGTCCGTGGTAGTAAAAATTGTCACTCAACAAAGTGTTGACACGTGACTCAGTCCATCCAGAAACCTGAGGGTCAGCACAGACATCAGGCCCAAGCGCAATACAACCATCCCAGTTATCATCACCGGCATACGCTCCTAAATCAAGACCTTGAAGGTCATATTTACCAACCATCGCAGTTGGGTTCCAGTAGTAACCAAACCAGTTTTCACCTTGCTCAGAGGCCTTAGCAATGGAACCATCAAGACCAGCTGCAGAACCAGGATCACCAAGTATCCATCCTTTGTCAGCCATTGCATGCGCTTTGAAAAGACTTCCGCTTGATAGCTGACAACCCCAACCAGCAGGACAACCCATAAAGAAACCCTTAGAAGAATCTTCTTTGTCAGGGAATAAATCAGGTCGAGCAATAACTGCTTCAACTGTAGTTAGCTCTGGGTTTGCATCAAGTGTGTAAGGTGTAATCCACCAACCCTCACCTAGACCACTCATTGGCGATGCATTACCAATATGTATTCTGCCTGCTCCAACCGCACTATCAACTAGTGTAGCCATCGCATTAGCCCATACTTCTGGCGCCACATCTGGTTCTCCCGTTGCATCCATTGAAGCCCATGTAGTCATTGTTGCACCAACTACAAGTTCAACTTCACAACCCATTGCTTCTAACATTGCCTTGTCGACATGAGCCATCAAAGATGCCGAAGGCCAGTTCATGTCTGCAATGGTGATTTTGCCACAAGAAGCAGCATTTGAGGTTGTGCTTAGTAAAAATGCAGCAGCAACAGCTCCGAACACTTTCATGGAAAATTTAATATTCATATTTCTATCTCCTTTTGCAAAAAGTTTAACATTATAAAAAACTATAAAATAATACGTAATTTTATTAATGGATTCAGACTGAAGAAATCAATCTGAGTATTGATTATAACAAAAGAGAAAAGCTGTATGTGAAGAAATTTAATGAAATTGTATACATAATAAATACAATTAAATAAATTTTAATTAAAAAAAATAATTCAAAAAATAAAATAGATTAAAAGAAAATTAACCTATACCACCGATTTAATCTTGGGATTTAATTACCCTTCTGGGTTATTTTCTGCAACAGAATTATCTTCAGATTCTTCATCAGATTCTGCAATCTTTGCTACAGATACCAGTTCCTCATCTTTAGCAATATTAATGAGTGTAACGCCTTGGGTATTTCTGCCAATAATTGAAACATCGCAAGCTCGGGCTCTAACCAGTGTACCTTTATTAGAAATAAGCATCATTTCATCTTTATCGGTAACCTGTATCGCTCCAACAACTTTTCCGTTTCTTTGCGATGTCTTAATCGAGATTACACCGGAACCACCCCTTGCCTGTGTCCGATATTCATCAAGATTGGTTCTCTTGCCATAACCTTTTTCAGTTGCCGTTAGGATTGGATCTATCGTCTCGGCAACTATCAGAGATACCACCTTGTCGCCATCAGCAAGCCTAATGCCACGAACACCTATTGCGGTCCTTCCGACTGAGCGAACATCGGACTCCCTGAAACGGATCGACTTACCTGCAGAAGAGAAAAGCAATATGTCATGCTCACCAGAGGTAATCTCAACACCAACCAATCTATCGTCGCCCCTTAGCTCGATTGCTATGATCCCGCCCTTTCTAGGACGAGAGAAGTTGCTGAGTGAAGTTTTTTTACAGGTTCCTGAACTGGTAACCATAAACACGAATAAATCCTCGCTAAACTCCTTAACAGGCAAAATGGCATTGATAGACTCATCCTTTTCTAGAGGCAATAAATTCACAATCGGTTTACCTCTAGCAGTACGGGACGCCATAGGGAGTTCATAAACCTTTAACCAGTGAACTTGGCCAGTTGATGAGAAGCACAGAACTGTGTCATGGGAGTTCGCTATAAACAACTGATCCACAAAATCTTCGTCTTTCATTTTTGTTGCAGCTTTACCTTTTCCACCTCTTCGCTGTGCATGATAATCACTCAATGACTGCGCCTTAACGTAGCCGGTATGCGACAAAGTAACAACTCTCTCTTCCTGGGCAATTAGATCCTCCAAGGTCAAATCAATCTTGTCCTCTAAGATCTCAGTCACCCTTGGTGTGCCAAAATTACCCTGTATTTCAGTTAGCTCATCTCTGATGACTTGCATCAATAAATCAGGTGTCTGGAGAATGTCGAGTAGATTTTTGATTTGCTCAAGTAAATCATTAAACTCTGCAAATATTTTATCTTTTTCCAGACCTGTCAATCTATGTAGTCTTAAATCAAGGACGGCCTGTGCTTGCTTTTCTGACAAACGATAATCGCCACTCTTTTGAAGTCCTAATTCTGGCAACAAGTCCTGCGGCTTAAACTGCGCCATATCCCTCTTTCCAATCAACTCTTTAATGACTTTGCCCTTCCATACTCCCTTAATCAGGCTGGCCTTTGCGTCTGCAGGGGTTGGCGCGGCCTTGATGAGTTTTATTATGGCATCGATATTAAACAGGGCAACAGATAAGCCTTCCAATAAATGTGCGCGATCCTTTGCTTTATTTAGTTCATAAATTGATCGCCTGGTTACTACTTCTCGACGGTGAGCTATGAAGGCATCTAAGATCCCTCTAAGGTTCATCAATTTCGGCATGCCGCCATCAATTGCAACCATATTAATTCCAAAAACGGTCTGCATTTCTGTGAGTTTGTATAGATTGTTGAGCATCACTTCTGGCACCTCGCCACGGCGAAGTTCAATAACCATCCTCATCCCGTCTTTATCAGACTCGTCTCTTAAGCCAGTAATCCCGTCGATCTTCTTATCTTTAACGAGCTCGGCTATCTTACCAATAAGTCTTGCCTTATTGACTTGATAAGGTAGCTCTGTAACTACAATACTCTGTTTATCTTTACCCTCTAGATGAGAACGTGAACGGAGATAAATCTTGCCTTTACCAGTCTCATAGGCTTCACGAATGCCAGATGCGCCATTAATAATTCCTGAGGTTGGAAAGTCAGGGCCAGGCAAAACCTCTAAGAGTTCATCAACCGAAATCTCTGGTTTATCGATCATACGGAGACAGGCCTCAGTTACCTCAGTCAAATTATGTGGCGGAATGTTTGTTGCCATTCCCACAGCGATTCCTGAGGATCCATTGACTAGCAGGTTAGGAACACGGGTTGGCAATACTGAAGGTTCATTTTCTGAGCCGTCGTAATTGTCTATAAAGTCAACCGTTTCTTTGTCAAGGTCTCTTAACAATTCATGTGAGAGCTTGGCCATACGTATTTCAGTGTAGCGCATTGCTGCTGCACGGTCACCATCTACTGAACCAAAATTGCCTTGACCATCAATTAAAATACTGCGCATCGAAAATGGCTGCGCCATGCGCACAATAGTGTCATAGACTGCTGTGTCGCCGTGAGGGTGATACTTACCTATGACGTCACCGACAATGCGAGCTGATTTTTTGTAAGATTTATTGTAGTCATTGCCCAGAATTTCCATCGCATAGAGTACACGCCTGTGGACCGGTTTTAGTCCATCTCTAACATCAGGCAAAGCCCTGCCAACAATCACACTCATGGCGTATTCCAGATAGGAATCACGCATCTCTTCTTCTATGGTTATGACGGGGTATTTTGTCTCAAAAAATTCTGTTGAATCAGTATTATCAGACATGCAATAAATTTGTTTGCAAAAACAGTTTTAATTGTACCCTAGATAGACCAAAAACACACCAAAAAAATGACTTTTTAAGTGAAGAAAAATAGGAAAAATTTAGGTTAATTTTTTCTTGATTTGACTGATTTAGCGAGCGCACGAATCAGGGACTCGGTATCCTCCCAGCCTATACAGGCATCGGTAATACTGACACCATACTCTAATGAGCCTAATGGGCCAACTTTTTGGCTGCCTTCCTTAAGATGGGACTCAATCATAACGCCAAAAATTCTTTCAGAGCCTTGCTCTATTTGGGAAGCAATATTCTCTCCAACCATTAGTTGGTTTTTATACTTCTTTTGCGAATTTGCATGAGAAAAATCTATCATAACCCTAGCGAGCAGCTCTTTATCTTCAAGCGCCTTGCAGGTTTCTTCAATATCATCTTGCGAATAGTTCGGACCACTTTTACCGCCCCTTAATATGATATGTGCAGTTTCATTACCCATAGATGTAAAGTGACTAATACCGCCATCCTTATTCACTGACAGGAGATGGTGTGGACTATTGGCGGCAGTTATAGCATCGATTGCAATATCTAAAGAGCCACTAGTGCCATTCTTAAAACCAACCGGACAGGAAAGAGCAGAAGCCAATTCTCTGTGTGACTGACTCTCGGTAGTCCTTGCGCCTATGGCGCCCCAAGAAATCAAATCGGATATGTACTGTGGCGTCAAAACATCAAGATATTCAACCCCAACAGGCATACCAATTTCAGCTAAATCTGCAAGTAGATTTCTGGCAGTAGCAAGTCCCTTATCAATATCAAAGCTTTCATCTAAATAGGGGTCATTGATTAATCCTTTCCAGCCAACCGTTGTTCTTGGTTTTTCAAAATAAACACGCATCACAACAAAAACATCTTCTGCCAATTCATCTTTAAGTTTTGCAAGTTTTTTTGCATATTCAATTGCAGCCTTAGTGTCGTGTATTGAACAAGGGCCTACAAGCACCATCAGACGCTTATCTTCACCAAAAAGAATGTTTCTTATGGTTTGTCTAGCAGTAAAAATATCGTGAGAAGCGTTTTCAGTTAAAGGATATTTTTCGATTAGAACATTTGGCGACACCATCGGTGCGCTAGATGTAATTCGGACGTTATCAGTGTTGTATTTCATGATCTTTACTTATGGTTTCTAATCAACGCATAGGCTGAGTGATTGTGTATCGACTCAAAATTTTCTGACTCAAGAGTGTAATAACCAATCTTTTCATTCTGGTTAAGCTCCAACGCAATATCTCTAACGACATCCTCAACAAAGGCCGGGTTGTCATAAGCTCTCTCTGTAACAACCTTCTCGTCTTCTCTTTTCAATATTGCAAATAGGCCACAAGAAGCTTTCTCTTCAGCCAAATCAATTAAGTCCTCTATGTATAAATCATACCCTTTGGTTGCTTTTGCCTCAATCGTAATGTGTGATCTTTGATTATGGGCACCGTACTTTGATATACTCTTTGAGCAAGGGCAAAGACTTGTAACTGGCACAACCACTTTGAGAGATAAATCGACCTCTTCATTCTCAACTGCTCCACAAAGTGTGACATGATAGTCCATCAAACTCTCAACACCAGAGATTGGTGCAGATTTTTTACGAAAAAATGGAAAATTTACAACTATATGCGCACTATCAGAGTTAAGTTTTTGTGCCACAGTTTTAACTAAATCAAGAAAATTTTGCGCGGAGAAACTGCACTCAACTTCATTGAGTACCTCAACAAATCTTGACATGTGTGTACCTTTAACCTCTGAAGGTAAACCCACAGTCATAGTAAAATTTGCAACTGTTGAACAGGATTCTTGTTCACGATTAATAAAATTAATCGGGTGCATGATATCTTTGATGCCAACCTCATTAATAACGACATTTCTGATGTCGGTTGTATTTTGTGTATCGGGCAGGTTATGATTTTTCATAGTTAATTATTCCGAATAGGTGACTGCAGCTCTTGGAGTCTCCCATATTGTTACTTCCTTTACTCTAACATCTTGATTGTTAATTAATGATCCTACTTCATCAAAAAAATATTTTGCAATATTTTCAGCTGTCGGATTGAGAACATCAAAAGGCTTAATTTCATTTAAATATTGATGATCCAGTCTCTTTGCAACCACTCTGGTTTGTTTTTTAATTTCTCGAAAATCAATTGCAATACCTGTCTCATCTAGCTTATTTGAATGAACCATAACCTCTACACCCCAATTATGACCATGAAGTCTTGAGCAGTCGCCAGGATAGTTACGCAAGGAATGTGCAGATGCGAAGTCTGTTACAATTTTTAGGACGAACATTTTCGGAAAAATTGATAAAAAGAAGAATTATACCCGTTCGTAAGTCGAAATTACACCCAGAATCATTGGGAGTTTAGTCTTCCGCCTCGATAAAGAGAATGTTTGTAACGTAGCCTGGCCTCAACTCTTTGCCTCGCCTTGCACGATGTCCAATAAAATGAATCCAGTCTTCAGGTTTATAAAGCGTTTTTCTCTTTCCGTAATATACTCGAAACTTTTGCGTTTCTCTAAGTGCGCAAAGGCCAGTAATAAGTTCTTTTCTAGTTTTCAAATCTTTACTAGGAATTTGAATCAGTTTATTGCCTTTTCCTTTTGAGAGAACTGGTAACTCGGAGATTGGAAAAATCAACAATCTGCCACGATTTGTTGCAACGGCAATAAACTGATTTTCAATTTCATCAACCAATACAACCCTCATAACATTAGATTGATTAGGCAATGTAATGGCGTTTTTGCCAGACTTCGTTTTAGATTTGAGATTGCCTAGTTTTGATATAAATCCGTATCCAGCATCAGAAGCAAGTACGATAGCTTGTTCATCATCGCCCATCACTACATCAATAAATCGTGAGCCAATTGGAGGCGTTAAGCGACCAGTGAGCGGCTCTCCTTGCCCTCTAGCGCTTGATAAACTGTTGGCTAGTAATGTATAGGACCGCCCTGAAGAATCAACAAAAAATGCCATTTTATTACTCCGACCTCTAGCACTGGTCAGATAAGCATCACCAGACTTATAGTTCAGTGTAGCAGGGTCAATTTCATGACCCTTGGCAGCCTTGACCCAGCCCATTTCACTTAGAACAACGGTGACATTTTCAGCTGGCATCATGTCATGGTCATTAAAAGCTTGCGCACTGGCAACATTTGACACAATCTCGCAACGACGCTTGTCTCCAAATTCTTCAAGGATGACTTTTAGTTCTTTTTTAATGAATGTCTTAAGGCGCGTTTCACTTGAAAGAAGCAGCTCTATCTTTTCCCTTTCTTTGCCAAGCGACTGTTCTTCAACTTTAATTTTAATTTCCTCAAGTTTTGCTAGGTGGCGTAACTTTAACTCCAAAATAGCTTCTGCTTGAGTTTCACTCAACTTAAAGCGCTTCATTAATACAGGTTTAGGTTTCTCTTCGGCACGAATAATTGCAATTACTTCATCAATATTCAGATAAGCTGTCAATAGACCTTCTAGAATATGCAGCCTTTCAAGAATCTTGTTTAATCGATGCTGAAGCCGATTGACAACAACCTGCGTTCTGAATTGCAGCCATTCCTTAATTAAAGGGACGAGTGGCTTGACCTGTGGCTTACCATCCAAACCAATAACATTCATATTAACGCGATAGTTCTTTTCCAGATCGGTTGTGGCAAACAGATGCAACATTAATTGTTCGCAATCGACTCTGTTTGAGCGTGGCACGATAACAATTCTGGTTGGATTTTCATGGTCGGATTCGTCACGTATATCATCAACCAAGGGTAGCTTTTTGTCACGCATTTGTGAAGCGATTTGTGCCACAACTTTTGCTCCAGAAGTTTGGTAAGGGAGTGCTTCGATGACAATTTCGCCGTCCTCCTTAATGTGGCTTGCTCGCATTTTAACCGAACCACTTCCTGTCTCATACATCCGAAAAAGATCCTCTCTACTACTAACAATATTTGCACTTGTTGGGTAGTCAGGGGCAGGAAGAATCTTCATCAAAGACTCTAGATCAGTCGACGGCTTCTCTAAAAGTAGAATAGAGGCTGCAACAACCTCAGTGATGTTATGTGGAGGTACATCTGTAGCCATTCCGACCGCAATGCCAGAGGTGCCATTCAGTAAAAGATTGGGTACTTGCGCAGGCAATTGCTTTGGCTCTTTGATTGTGCCATCAAAATTATCAGTCCAACTAATAGTTCCTTGATTGATTTCACTGAGGAGAAGGTCAGCATACGGCGAGAGCTTAGATTCAGTGTAGCGCATAGCTGCAAATGACTTTGGATCATCAGGTGCGCCCCAGTTTCCTTGTCCATCAATAAAGGGATATCTGTAGGAGAATGGCTGCGCCATGAGGACCATAGCTTCATAGCATGCACTGTCTCCATGGGGATGAAATTTACCCAACACATCACCGACGGTTCTTGCTGATTTTTTGAATTTTGCAGTAGACTTTAAGCCCAGTTCACTCATGGCGAAAATTATGCGCCTTTGAACAGGTTTTAAGCCATCTCCAATAAAAGGTAGAGCGCGGTCAAGGATGACATACATTGAGTAATCGAGATAGGCGCGTTCTGTATATTCTCCAACGCTTTGCTTTTCAAGACCAGTCTGGCTCATTGATTCCTTTTCGGTTCTAACTTGTTGTCACATGCATTCGCTAGCATGTGGATTTTCGCTATTTTAATTCAACTTTACTATGAGTTAGGGTTAATTAGCTTTTATTGATATTAGCCTGGTGGCCAAGACATCTGACGACCACCCAAACAATGCAGATGAATATGATAAACGCTTTGACAGCCGTCACTATTACAATTCATCACTAAGCGATAACCTTGCTCAGAAAATCCCCGTTCTTTGGCAATTTTCGCCGCTATTAAACTCAATTTTCCTAATAATGCATCATCCTCAGCATCATTAGGAGTCGCTATATGTTCTTTGGGAATTACCAGGAAGTGCTCTGGCGCTTGTGCATTAATATCTTCAAAGGCCACTACATCGTCATCTTCATAGAGCTTTTCAGTAGGGATATCACCTTTAATAATTGCACAAAAGATACAGTTTTCCATGGACATCTATTATCTACTAGTTCTTTGTTTAGTGAAATATTTCTGCAACAATAGTCCAGAAATAATCAACACAACACCAAACACTGTCGAAGTCAGCACTACCTCACGCAGAACCAACTGCACAATCAGTAAAGCCAAAAATGGTGTAATAAATACCAAACTGCTAACCCTTGCAACGCTCGAGGAGAGTTTTAATGCTGACTGCCAAAGAACAAAAGTAATACCCATCTCAAATAAGCCAACATAAGCGGCACCAACAAAGCCATTAACAGAAGGCATAATAAAACCGGAATCCAAATAAACTGCAATAGCAATAAACGGCAAACTAGATAAAAAAATTAAAAACAAACTCAACACTGTGTCACTGCTATGTTTGGTGTTGAATAACCAAAACAATGCCCAAATAACGGTCGTAATTAAAGCGTAAATAACCCCCTTCAGGCTTTCAAACTCCAAAGCAAAAATATCACCCTTGGTGGCTATCAAAACAACACCAATATAACTCACAATGATCGAAAGAAATTCCTTCAGTCCAATCTTTTGCTTAAGAATTGGGATTGACAAAATAACCATCATCACTATCCAACTGTAATTGATTGCCATCGCTTCCTGGGCAGGCAATAAGTCATAAGCATGAAGCAGAATAATGTAATAGAGACAAGGATTAAGAATTCCTAGCAGGGAAAAACGCAAAAAGTCCTGTGCGCTAAATCGACGAATTAACTTTAACTTTCCTTGGAAAAGAAGGATAAGGAAAAGCGCCATTACTGATACCAAGGTCGCGTAAAAAACCAACTGAACGGGTCTCAAATATTCCAGTGAAAGTTTGAAGGCGGTAGCAATCGTTGACCAAAAAAAGATTGCGATACAGGCAAAAAGATAAGCTTTTTGTTGTCGACTTGTATGACCAATCACTGCGATTCAATCCTAATCAACAAACTTGGTATATACATAACTGACAATTCACTTCTTCAGCAACGTTATATTCTTTAGTAAAGCGCTCTAGGCAGCGCCATAAATGTTTCTCTTCAAGTTCTACTATAGTTTTATCATAGGGCAAAAGGTCCCATTCCTGTTCACGCATAGTAAAGGCAATATATCCACCGGCTTTGCTAACTCGAATCAACTCAAAAAGAGCCTCCGGTCCTACATGTCCGCAAGTAAATACTCCAGCGCAAACAATAGCGTCAAAAGCATTATCCTCGAATTCAAGAGTCTTAGTTAAATCAGCCTGAAATAAAGATTGATAAATATTTTTTTTCGAGGCCTGATCCAGCATTGGCTGAGAAAAATCTACGCCCACGATATTGTTAAAATTTTCTTCGTGAAGTAATTCTCCTGCAAGACCGGTACCACAACCAGCATCAAGTATTATTGCCTCAGTGCCATGCAAATATTTAACTAATAAATTTGTTGTAATTGAATGGCCGACATAACCTATTAAATCAACAACATCATGGTCATAATTTACCGCCCAAACTTTATAAAGCTCCTCTAATTCTTCCTGATTAGGGGCATGGAGTGCATTAAACACTGCGGGATGCATGTTTCCAGTATTTTTCAAACAAAATTCTCCAACAAACTGCCAAAATTAAATCACTCTGGGAACAAAACTACAGCAACCAGAAGGACTGATATCTTAACATAAGCCGATGATAGGGCGATAAATTAACAGCAGAAGTATCATCAAGCTTTTCTTATTAAAGCATAACAGTAAAGAACTAGGCCAATCCATACACCAACAAATCCAATTAATTGATTGATATTTGTTGGTTCTTTAAAAAGAAAGTAACCGATCAAGAAATGTAGCGATGGATTAATAAAAAATAGAATTCCTGAAGTTGTCATTGGAATCATTTTGATACCTAGCGTATAAAGAACCAGGGGTATCACTGTAACAAAACCTGCCAAAATCAATAATATGTTGGTGCTTAAATCGACATTCAGAAAGGAAACTTCTTGATTTGAATACATCCAAATAGCAAAAATAACAGCAACAGGTAATAACAATAAAATTTCAATGTAAAGACCTGGTACTGCAGAAGTCTTCATCGCCTTTCTTGCTAGACCATAAAAGGAAAAACTAAAGCCCAGGACAAAACCAAGCCAAGGAAATATATCGGCACTAAATATATAATACAAAGAGCCGACTGTGGCAAATAGAATGGACCATTTTTTGAGTCCAGACACCCTTTCATGGAAAAAAATATAGCCTCCCAACATATTTATAATTGGTACTAGAAAGTAACCCATTGAACCTTCTACTACACGGCCAAGATTGACCGCAAGAATGTATGTGCCCCAATTTATAGTAATAAGGGTTGCAGTCAAAACCAAAAACAGCAACTCTTTACGGGAAGACGCAGAATCTTTGAAATTTTTCCACCAACTTGATTTGAAATAGGCTAATAAAAAAAGAATTGGTAATGACCAGATAACCCTGTGAAAAAGCACTTCAGATGGGTTGACATGATTGAGTAGTGACCAATATATTGGAAAACACCCCCAAATAAGGTAACTCAAAAGAATCAACATGATTCCTCTATTCATGAAAACCTCCAGAGGAAAAAAATCTCTCAGATTTAGAGATTTTGATTATTCAGGTTATTAGTGATGGTAATAATCTCTTTCAAAGCTAGAGTCATGACCAGCTTCACTGTTTTCTTTGATTTGGGAATTAATTGAATGCAGGTTATCGTTGATATGAAAAACCACAATCATTAACTCACACGCCACTCTTGAGGTAAGTGACCCGCCAACAACCCAAACTAGACCACGAAAGAAATCACCCTCAAATATATCCCCGATCCCTTTTGTTATGAATGCGAACAAGAGTATCCAATAGAAAAAGGTAACCAACTTTGGTGTAACCATCTCGTCTAGATGAAAAACAGCCTGTTTATCTATCTTGTCATATGCAGACTTGGTTGACTTTTTAATACTATCAAATATTTCGTTGCTGCTCATTTTTCAATCCTTATCCTAATCACTCTACAACTATTATAATACCTTTGAAAATTAAGGTTGTATATTCATACTTTACTACAAAATTAATTTAATAAGCTTAAAGACAAAAAAAAGCCCATCCTTGGATGGGCTTTTTCATAGATATTTAAAGCTTATTATTTATGGATCTTTACGTCAGTAAAAACACCACCAATAACTTCACGCTCTGCATATGAGCCGTTAGCTGTACCACCTGCATCCAGCTCAACACCAGTAGCACCGACATAGTCGACCTCTAGGCCACCTGAAATCCATTTCAAGCAATTAGCTAAGTCACCAGCATCACATAGTCTACCTGGCGCATTGGCTACATTCATAACCTCTGCCTGAATGGCAGCTCTGTCAGTTGAACGTGCAGCCTGAGAAGCAAGAATAATCAAAGCCATAGCATCATAAGATTCAGCAGAAAATACGCCAGAACCATCAACGCCACCTGCTTCAGCTACTGCTTTCCAGTTAGCACCGAGAGTAGCATCTGGAGATGGTAGAGTACCCCAAGAACCATCTGCAACTGCTCCTGAAGTTACTTCACTAATCATACCATCACCAAAGATGTAATCAGTAAACGCACCTGTATCTTCTGAAGCGGCAATAATTCCTCTACCACCAGTATCTGCATAACCAAGAACTGCAAGAGTAGTAGAACCGCCTGCAGACAATGCAGCTACGTCAGCAGAGTAGTCAGCCTTATCGTCTTCATGTCCGGCAAAAACAGTAACTGTACCACCTGCAGCTTCATAAGCAGTTACGAATGCATCTGCTAATCCCTTGCCATAGTCACTATTTGAATGCGTTACAGCCATATCAGTTTGTCCTCTAGAAATTGCAATATCTGCAAGCACTGGGCCCTGTCTTGCATCTGAAGGCGCTGTTCTAAAGAACCATCCGCCGTCTTCTAGGGTAGTCAAGGCAGGTGAAGTAGCTGATGGTGAAATTGCAACTACACCATTAGGCACTAGCACATTGGTTATAACTGCACCAGTATTACCTGAGCAGTTAGGACCCATAATAGCCATAACATTATCATCATTAATCATTTTTTCAGCCTGCGCAATTGCAACAGCCGGATCAATGCACACTGAATCGCCCTGAACAACCACAATGGTACCATTCAGGTACGCACCAGAAGCATTTGCTTCTGTGACTGCTAGGTTAGCACCACCGGTCATAGGCCCTATCATAGATTCGAGTGGCCCTGTAAATCCTTGAAGCTCGCCAACATTGACAGTGGCACCAAAAGATGCAGTTGCCATTGTGGCTGACAGTATAAAGCCAGCCGTTGTTTTAATATAATTTCTCATTTTCTCTCCTGTTTTAAAAAAAAGACTCCCAATGCTTAATAGTGTCTATTAAAGCATATTTCACAAGGGATTCGGGTCAATGATAAACATTTTTTTGGGTTTGTGTTAAAAATATTTGAAAAAAAATAATGAAAAGCTTTTCTAGAGCTATTTTTTTTTGACAATTATCTGTGATTTATTAGAGTTCTTTGTTCTTTTCCGGAAGAATGCCGCCAGGGGAAAATCTCATTATTAAAAGCAATATAGTTCCCATAAAGACGAGCCTCAGATAGTGAACCCGATCTTCAATAAATTCTAATGAAGCATTTCCTTCTTGGGCAAAACTACTAATCATATCAACAGCCCAAACCCCCATTGGGCCAGACTGAATCCACATAAACCAGATTATAAATGCACCTAAAACAGATCCCAAATTATTGCCTGAGCCTCCAAGAATAACCATTACCCATATCAAAAAAGTAAACCTGAGGGGCACGTAAGCAGTGGGAATGAATATTCCATCGTAAGTCACCAATAAAGCACCAGCAACACCAACTATAGCGGATCCTATTACAAAAATTTGTAGATGTTGACGGGTAATATTTTTGCCCATCGCAGAGGCCGCCACTTCATTATCTCTTATCGCTCTTACTTTCCTGCCCCATGGGGAATTTAAGGCAAGATTGGAAAGCATAATCAAAGCTACTAAAATTAATACAAATAAACCTGAATAACAAAGTTTAACAAAAATTACTGATGCCCCTCTGACATAAGCACTTAACTGAGCAACTTGTTCTGATTGAGCCAATAATTCTAAGTCTGAACTATAAATCCAGGCAACAATATTTTGTAGCCATTCAGACTTTTGCATGTCAACCTCATAAGGAACAGGTCTAGGAAGTCCAGCAACATTCTTAACACCACGAACAAACCAGTCTTCATTTTTAACAACATAAATAATAATTTCAGAAATACCCAAGGTTGCAATTGCAAGATAATCAGTCCTTAAACTTAAAGTAATCTTTCCAATCCACCAAG
This sequence comes from uncultured Gammaproteobacteria bacterium, assembly GCA_913047325.1. Classification (GTDB taxonomy): domain Bacteria; phylum Pseudomonadota; class Gammaproteobacteria; order PS1; family Pseudothioglobaceae; genus Pseudothioglobus. The sequence goes on along the minus strand of CAJWTP010000003.1, from coordinate 34,345 downwards.
CAGCTCCTGCAGCAGCCAAGCCACCAACTATCCATGAGAAAGCAACTGGAAGACCAAATCCACCCAAATAGCCTGTAATTGCTGGATCTACTTTTTCAATTACATCTGCAGCTTCAGAAAAATAATGCCTCGTAAATAGATAACCAATAACCACAATTGTTGCTATCAGCCATTTATTAAAGCCTTTCTTATTAAGCACTACTCCAGTGACAATAGTTATAGCACCAAGAGCTAGGGCAAATAACATTTTTAAACCACCCACATCAATAGCTTCGGTAACAGGCTGCTGAGATATCAAAACTACACTGACGCCACCTAGAGCAGCAAAACCCATGATTCCAACATTAAAAAGACCTGCATAACCCCATTGAATATTTACGCCCAGAGCCATAATAGCTGAAATCAAAGATAAGTTAATAATGCCAAGTACCAACGCCCATGATTGGTTTAGCCCAACAAATAGAAGCACCAAGCCCATAATTGTAAAACTAATTATTGCTTTATAAGACTGCCATACATTATTAAAATTACTCACCGACTATCACCTTGCCTTTAAATAATCCTGTAGGCCTAATTAAGAGAACAGTTACCAAAATAACAAAAGATATTGCATATTTATACTCAGTTCCAATAAGCTGAACCAAGGACTTAGGATGCATAGAAAGTGGCAACAAATATATTAAAAACTTCTTATAGGCGTAAGTAAGCAGTACCTCAGAAAATGAGACTAAAAAGGCACCCGCTATTGCCCCCAATGGTGACCCAATACCGCCTACGATGACCGAGGCAAAAATTGGTAAAAGCAATAAATGATATTGTTGCGGTGCAAAGCCTTTATCAAGCCCATAAAGTGCGCCAGCTATTGTAGTAAGAGCTGCGACCAGTAACCAGGTTATTTGAACCACCTTATCTGGGTCAATACCAGAGAGAAGGGCTAACTCTTGATTATCTGAATAAGCGCGCATAGCTTTTCCAGTTTTAGTTTTTTGTAAAAAATAGAATAGAAAAGCGACTAATAAAAAAGCAATAGTTATGGTTAAAAATTGAGATGTTTTCAGTGCAATTCCCTGCTCAAGTCCAGTAAAGGCCTTGAATTCTCTTACACTAAAAATAAATCTCTCACCATCTTCAAATCTTTGTGGAGTAGCTCCTAATATAAACCTAACTATACCGCCCGTAATAAACATAACGCCTATTGATGCTGTAATACCGACAATATTCTGCTTAGCCTTTATTCTGCGATAGTGCCTGTAAACCAACCTGTCTATTGTAAGCATATAGATTGAAGTTCCAATTATCGCAATAGGAATTACTAGGAGAGCAGTTGGAATTCCAGTAACTGTCCATCCGTTGCCAATCATAAAACCAGTAAGTAATATAACAATCATCGTTCCAAAGGCCATACTATCGCCCTGGGCAAAATTGGAAAACCTCAAAATTGAATAAACTAAAGTCACCGCCAAAGCTCCTAGTGCCAATTGTGAGCCGTATGAAAGCGCCGGGAGAAGGACGAAGTTTGTCAACAGGGCAAAGGCGTTAATGATATCGATAGAATCCGACATTTAACCTCCCAAAAATTTCTTTCTAACTTCAGGGTCATTAATCAATTCACGCCCTGTCCCTGTATGTTCATTACGACCCGATACCAAAACGTAACCCTTATCAGCTATATTGAGAGCCTGCTGAGCGTTTTGTTCAACCATAAGAACCGCCATACCTGCATTTCTAACGTCAAGTATATTAGAAAAAATTTCATCCATAACAATTGGAGAAACTCCTGCAGTAGGCTCATCTAGAAGCATTACCGAAGGCTTGGTCATCATTGCCCTTCCAAAAGCTACCTGTTGTCTTTGGCCACCCGAAAGCTCTTCTGCAAGTTGTTTGCGCTTTTCATGAAGGATCGGGAAAAGAGAGTACACCTCTTCAATTGTTTTGCTAATATCGTCTTTCCTAATAAACCCACCCATTTGAAGATTTTCTTCTACTGTCATTGATGGAAAAACATTCTTTGTTTGTGGGACAAATGCCAAACCTTTACTAATTCTATCCTGAGTTGAAAGCATTGAAATATCTTTGCCCTCTAGAGTAACTGATCCAGAGGTAGCCTCTAACATCCCCAATAGAACTCTCATAACGGTAGATTTTCCTGCGCCATTCGGACCTACGATCACTGCCAGCTCACCTTTTTCAACTTCAACGGAGCATTCATGCAGTATCGGTACTACGCCATAAGCGGCTACCAAATTGGCTCCTTCTAGATAAGCCACTATGCCGAAACCTCGGTTCTCAGACCTTTACCTAAATAGGCATCGATTACTGCGTCGCTGCTTTTAATCTCATCTGGAGTGCCTATGGTCAGAATCTGACCTTCGGCTAGAACAACAACCGGATTGCACAGCCTGGAGATAAAGTCCATATCATGCTCAATCATACAGAAGGTGTATCCTCTTTCCGAGTTGAGTCGCAAGATGGCATCACCGATCTGCTTCAATAGTGTACGATTCACTCCTGCGCCTACCTCATCCAAAAGCACTACCTTGGCATCTACCATCATTGTACGAGCCAACTCGAGTAATTTTTTCTGACCCCCAGAAAGGTTTCCCGCCCTTTCATTCTTTAAATGACTGATATTCAAAAAGTCAATGACACCCTCTGCTTTTTCTTGTAGAACTTTTTCTTCTTCTTGGATTTGTTTGCGCTTGAGCCAGGTGTTTATCAAATGTTCACCCGATTGATTGGCAGGAACCATCATTAAATTCTCTAAAACACTCAAGGTTGGGAATTCATGCGCAATTTGAAATGTCCTCAGCAACCCCTTGTGAAACAGTTGATGTGAGGTTAACTCGGTAATATTCTCGCCATCAAGGATGATTTCACCTTCTGTTGGATGGTATAGGCCCGCAATTAAGTTAAACATGGTGGTTTTTCCAGCGCCGTTTGGACCAACCAAACCTGTAATTGAACCACGGTCAATATGCAAATCGACCCCATCAACGGCTTTGATGCCGCCAAAATGTTTTGATAAATTCTTAACCGTGATCATTTCTTAATTATTGTCCAGATTGCAATTTTTTTAAATTGGCAAATTATCCTACAAAAGCTATGAGTATTTAATTTAATTTATGGCAAAACCTTTTTGAAAGTTTTAACCACAACACTCGAATAAACACCGGCAGCAACAAAAGGATCTGAATCAGCCCAGGCTTTAGCAGATTCAAGGTCGTCAAATTCTGCCACAACTAATGACCCTGAAAACCCGGCTTCGCCTGGGTCATTACTATCAATAGCTGGATGTGGTCCTGCCAATACAAGTCGACCTTCATCTTTTAATTTGTTTAAGCGCTCGATATGTTTGGGTCTCGCGCCGATTCTCTTTTCTAAACTATCCTCTACATCTTCTGAAATGATTGCATAAAGCATAATAATAGTCTACAAATCGAGTACGTCTTGCATTGAAAAGAGACCGTTTTTCTGCCCTTCTAGCCAGATTGCTGCCCTAACAGCTCCGTTTGCATAGGTCATTCTCGAAGAGGCTTTATGGGTGATTTCTATACGCTCGCCTTCCATGAAAAAAATAACCGTATGCTCCCCAACAACGTCTCCACCGCGGATAGCTGAAAAGCCTATCGTTTTTCTATCTCTTGGCTCTCCAATACCTTCCCGACCATTGATTGCGCATTCACTTAATTTTCTTCCAAGTGCATTAGCGATAACCTCTCCCATTTTAAGTGCTGTACCGGAAGGCGCATCAACCTTATGGCGATGATGTGACTCTATTATTTCAATATCAGAATCGGCTCCAATCACCTTTGCTGTTGTCTCTAATAGCTTCAGTGTAAGATTTACGCCAACACTCATATTAGGCGCAAATACAATCGGTATGTCTTTTGCCGCCTTGTCAATAACTCTAAGCTCTTGATTGCTAAAACCGGTCGTTCCAATCACCATCCCTTTGCCAGCATCTTGGCAAATTGAAAGATACCGCAGGGTAGCTTCCGGCCTTGTAAAATCAACCAAAACGTCAAAGTTACCAAGCTCCAAACTTAGATCGTCTCCGCGATTAAGTAGCGAACCCTGCGATACATCAGAATTAAGGTTGACGGCTTCGATTAATGCCTGCCCCACTCTACCATTTGCACCGGCGATTGCGATTCTAGTCATTTAGGGCGTCCTCTATAAAGCTATTATTTTTTGTAATACTGTCGATCTCTTTAAGTGACCTTAAGAGAGCTGGCATTTTATCAATTGGCATTGAGTTTGAGCCGTCACTTTTTGCATTCCCTGGGTCTGGATGAGTTTCCATAAATATACCTGAAACCCCGGCAGCTATAGCCGCCCTTGCCAAAACTGGCACCATCTTTCTTTCCCCGCCAGAGCTATTTCCGTGACCGCCTGGCTGCTGAACCGAATGGGTTGCATCAAAAACAATAGGACATCCTGTGGACCTCATACTTGCCAGACCCCTCATATCTGAGACCAAAGTGTTGTAACCAAAAGAAGTTCCCCTTTCACAAATCATTATCTGCTTATTTCCGGTTGATTTGGCTTTCTCAACAACACTGTTCATATCCCAGGGTGCCTGAAACTGACCTTTTTTTATGTTCACCGGTAACCCTTGTTTGCAAACATTTAGAATAAAATTTGTTTGCCTCACCAAAAATGCCGGGGTCTGGAGTACGTCAACCACCGCAGCTACCTCATCAATCGGGGTATCTTCGTGTACATCAGTCAGCACTGGAACAGTGAGCTCAGTTTTAACCTTTTCAAGTATCCTAAGACCCTCTTCGATTCCCAATCCACGAAAACTCTCTCCGCTAGTTCGATTGGCTTTGTCGAATGAGGATTTGTATATAAAATTAATATTTAGCTCCATACATACCTTTTTCAAGTAGCTTGCAGTTTCCATAGCTAGTGACTCCGACTCAATAACGCAGGGCCCTGCAATCAAAAAAAAGGGTTGTTCGATACCAACCTCAAAATCTAATAATCTCACAAAATACACTCAAGACTTAAATATAAAACTAAATTATATTCGTTTAAAATATCCATTGTTGTTAATTCATTCAAACCATGGCACAAAACACGCCCGACATTTTAAAGAAAATTATTGCCAGAAAGCATGAAGAGATTGATGAATCAATCATTCGAGTGTCGATGAAGCAGATGATTGAGTTGAGCAGTTTTGCTGATAATACGCGTGGATTTTATCAAGCGCTCTCTACAAAAGTTGACAATCGTCAAAACGCCGTAATTGCAGAAATCAAAAAAGCTTCCCCTAGTAAGGGAGTTCTACGTGAAGACTTTGATCCTGTTGAGATTGCTAAAAGCTATGAGGCTGGTGGTGCTAGCTGTCTCTCTATTCTTACTGATAGAGATTTCTTTCAAGGTGACCCTCAATATTTAATTAAGGCACGTGCTGCTGTCTCACTGCCAGTTATACGCAAGGATTTTATAGTTGACCCATACCAAGTCTATGAAGCTAGGACGATGGGCGCTGACTGCATCTTACTGATTGTCTCTTGCCTAAATGATAAACAACTTCAATCACTCAGCGACCTTGCGCAGGAATTAACCATGGATGTTTTGGTTGAGGTGCATGACTTAGAGGAACTTAAGCGAGCGCTTAAACTCAATCTACCGATGATAGGCATTAACAATAGAAACCTGCGTACATTCAGTGTCAACCTACAGACAACCATAGATTTGCTAGCAGAAATTACGGATGATAAACTTGTCATAACCGAATCCGGAATCATGTCTAGGTCTGATGTAGCTATGATGCATAAACACAACGTTTTTGGATTTCTGGTTGGAGAAGCTTTTATGCGTGAAGCTGACCCTGGCAAACAACTTAAGGAGCTTTTTCTATGAAAATGAATGCCTCGGTTAAATGGGTTGACGGTATGCACATGGTTGGTGAATCTGGTAGCGGACATGCTGTTGTGATGGATGGGCCGGTTGAATTTGGCGGTAAAGATTTAGGTATAAGACCAATGGAGATGCTTCTTCTAGGGGTGGCAGGGTGCACGACAGTTGATGTTGTTGGAACTCTAGAAAAGATGCGTGAAAAATTATCTGACTGCCAAGCTCAAGTCAGCGCTGTTCGAAGTGATGAATATCCAAAAGTGTTTACCAAAATTCATATCCACTTTATCATTAAAGGGGAACAGATTAACCATTCAAAAGTCGAAAAAGCGATTAAATTGTCAGCCGAAAAGTACTGCTCAGCATCAATTATGCTAGGTAAAACTGCAAGCGTTACTCATGACTTTGAAATCATAGAATAATATTTCATTAAACCCTAATTACTAAAATACTCATCTAAAATAATTCCAGTATAATATGCCTTCTTCGGAGAGATGGCCGAGTGGCTGAAGGCGCTCCCCTGCTAAGGGAGTATAGGCTTTAACTCCTATCGAGGGTTCGAATCCCTCTCTCTCCGCCATATTTGCAATTCAATTAGCTATAAGTTTTTTTGAGTTAATATTGGTAAATAAAACCAAATATATATACAGTAAGAAACAGTCCAGAATAACTGGCTTATCATCATTCCTATTCTTGTAAATTCTGGAAAAATCAATGGAAAAAGCACCCTAAAAACTGCCCCCAATACAAAACTAATTAATGCCAAATCTAAGAGCGGGTATTTTGCACGTACATTTCTACCTGTATGTCCAAGACCAACACGACACATCATACTGAATGTTATTAAACCGATACCTCCATACGCCATGGCATGTATACCTAAATAATGTAATCGATCTATAAAATATGCTGAAGATAACATGGCAAAACCTAAGGCAATAAATCCTAAACTTATATAAAGACTCCACAATAAAGAGGCACTCCATAAAGCTGGCGTATGCCAATAATAAAGTCTTATGATGAGAATCGCTGATACCATGCAGGACAGAACAGCGGTTAAACTCGACTCCTTGAAGAATATAAACATAACTAGCCATAACAAAAGAAAAGCAAGGCTAGATCTATCAATCCACAATGGAGAATGTGGCGGATTAGCCAATCCAAGACCCGCTTGAGCAAAAAATGGAAATACTCGCCTCGCGATTGTCAAAATCAGAGCTATTTCAGTTATCAGTGCAAGATAAATACCATAATAAGCCCCGTTTGGAATTAATCCTAAAGTCCCTAAGAAAAATAAAATATATGCCGATACAATAATTAATAATTTTGAAATAATTGCCAGCTGCCTCCACTGTCTTACCTTAATTATTGGTCTAGCTACTGCAAAAAAAAGAAATAATAAATATACAAGATCAAGTAATCCTGAAAACAAAGGTTCATAAGGAATAAAGATCCAGCATAAACGCGCTAATAGCCAGACAATAAATAGAACTAGTAATGGTAGACCAGTAATTGTCTCTTGCCCTGTCCAATTTGTAACTGCTGTAAGCAAAAAACCCGCAATAACTGCTGTTGCATAACCAAAGACCATGCTGTGTGCGTGCCACTGAAATGGGGTTAAGTTGCCCACATCTAGAGAAAAACCAAAAAAATAAACTACTCCCCAGTAAATCATCGAGACTAAAGCATAAAATGTTGCCCCAAGAAAAAATGGTCGAAAACCCTTGCTCAAAAATGCCGGAGGTTCTAGTGCTGATGATAGATTCATTTTTTTATTAATTTCTATTAAACTAAATTAAGAAATTAATGTTAAAGGCTAATCAATAGCAATCCTTGACTTTAGTCAAGAAAAAATAATCTAATGGCTTGGAAATAATTAATAGAGCAACAACAGAACTTATACTACTCCTATTGGAGATTATTTAGTTCCAAAGATTTTATCCCCTGCATCACCTAAACCAGGCAATATGTATCCCTTATCATTTAACGATTCATCTATAGCAGCTATAAAAAGATCAACCTCTGGATGCAGCTCTGAAACTCGCTTTAGACCCTCAGGAGAAGCTACCAAAAAGAGTCCAATAATCTTTTTACAGCCCTTCTCCTTGAGTAAGTCAATTGTCGCCAAAAGTGTCCCACCAGTTGCCAACATAGGGTCAATGACTAGGGCTGTTCTTTTATCGACATCGGTGATAATTTTGTCAAAGTACGCCACAGGATTCAAAGTTTCTTCATCCCTATACAGACCAACCACACTAACCTTTGCATTTGGTATTAACTGCATAACCCCATCCAACATGCCTAATCCTGCCCTTAGTATTGGCACTACGGTGAGCTTTTTACCACTTAACATTTGCACTTTTATTGGTTCCCCCTGCCAACCATTTATTTTGCAATTATCCAACGGCAAACTTCGACTTGCCTCATAAGTCAATAAACTTGCAACCTCATTTGCAAGCTCACGAAACTGTTTAGTACTTACCCCTTCCTTTCTTAGCAAGGCAAGTTTATGTGCGATTAACGGGTGATTGATATCATTTACCGGCATGATTAATCCTTAATAAATATACTGCTCTATGTTGACTAGTTTCAAGTTTAACATCTATCAGACAAAATGTCGCTATGAGCTTTAATGAAAAGTTTTTTTCGTTATAAAATTAATTAGTTTTCTGTCTCAGTTCGTATTACTTTGACACAAGAAGACATAATGTTTGATTAAATTACTAATACAATATTTACTTTATTAAGAAGAAAGGGAAACATGATGAAGTTCGGTATTTTAGGTGAAGCTAAAATAGCTCGTAATTATCTTGCACCAGCAATACTTGCAGCGGGACACGAAATAACGCATATTGGCCGCAGAAACCCCACTCAAAAAAAATTGCCAGAGATCTACATGAATGCATCAGAAACTAACTACGATGAGTTGCTTTCTGAGCCATCTATCGATGCAATATACATCCCCCTCCCAAACCATCTTCACGTGCCATATTCTATAGCTGCCCTTAAGGCTGGAAAGCATGTACTTTGTGAAAAACCTGTTGCACTAAATTTGGACGAGTTAGCTCAACTAGAAAGTGTTGCCGCTACACGTAAATTGTATTTTCAAGAAGCCTATATGATTAGGCATCATCCGCAATGGCATTGGCTACAACAGCTAGATATCGGAAATATTCAGACTGCCCATTTCATTTTTAGCTATCCACATCAGCCAGAAGGAAATTATCGTAATAGCAGTAGTTTTGGCGGAGGTCCTCTTTACGATATTGGTTGCTATGCGATTCTTACTGGTTGCCTACTTTTTGATGGCACCCCTGAAGTCGTTTCAGCTATCGCAAAGATGGATGGCAAGTCTGATGTAGAGAAGCAGGTAGATGCAATCCTGAGGTGGCCAAATGGAGAGATTCTTAACTTTACTGTCTCAGGCGATGCTGCGCTTTGCCAAAGCCTACACGTCCTAGGTGACAATGGTTGGGCAAAACTTGATGTACCGGTCAACCCGCCTGAGCTTACCCATGCATACTGGTTAAGAGGCGGACTAGAGAGGGGCGAGAGAATTAGTTTTCCCAGATGCGACCAATACAAACTTATGATTGATGATTTTGTAGCGCAAGTTAATTCGGGAGCAACTCCAGATTTTTCAGCTTCTCGTGTGATCACGAATACTATTAATAAAATCCAGATAATGACCGGCATCTCCAGATAAAACTTTGTAACCAAATCCTTAAATCGCGATCAATATTCTCAATTAATTCATTTAAGATTGAAAAGATTGCTGTCCGAATAAGTCACATAATATTGGCATGCATGGTATCTTTATACAGCTATGAAAAAAGACACACCATTTGTTATTGCAGGACGTACTTTTCAGTCCCGATTATTGGTAGGTTCCGGGAAATACAAAGACCTCGAAGAGACAAAATTAGCCACAGAAAACTCTGGCGCTGAGATTATTACGGTTGCAATTAGGCGAACCAATATAGGCCAAGACAAAAATGAAGAAAGCCTGCTTGATGTAATTTCACCGGAAAAATACACAATCCTCCCGAACACTGCAGGATGCTTCAATGCTAAAGATGCTGTCAGAACTTGTCAACTGGCAAGAGAATTGCTGGACGGCCATAATCTAGTCAAACTGGAGGTTTTGGGAGATGAAAAAACGCTGTATCCAAATATAGTTGAAACAATAGATGCTGCAAAAATACTCATCAAAGATGGCTTTGATGTAATGGTATATACCTCAGACGACCCTATAATTGCAAAAGAGCTAGAAGCTATTGGTTGCTGCGCAGTGATGCCATTAGCCTCCCTTATTGGTTCAGGCCAGGGAATCTCTAACCCATACAATATCAAACTCATCAAGGAACAAGCTAGTGTTCCTGTCCTAGTTGATGCGGGTATTGGTTGTGCCAGTGATGCCGCCAAAGCGATGGAGCTAGGTTGTGACGGGGTATTGATGAATTCAGCTATCGCAAATGCCGACGACCCTCTATTAATGGCGACCGCCATGAAACATGCAATCAAAGCAGGAAGAGAATCATTTTTAGCTGGCAGAATGATGAAAAAAGCATATGCAGGCGCCTCGTCACCGATGGAAAACCTTATTTAATTTAGTTGGTCAACCATCGACCATAAGTTCTTTAAAATAAAACCATGAATTTCTCCGAAAAAATCAGTGCCATAGAGCAAAACGATTTACTGCGCATAAGAAAAATCGCTCAGAGTGCGCAAAACACTGAAATGTTAATCGACGGTAAAAAAATCATTAACTTTTGCTCTAACGACTACCTATCACTGGCTGATCATCCTCAAGTAAAAGAGGCTCTGATTGATGGCATTAATCGCTTTGGCACAGGTTCAGGCGCCTCGCATCTGGTAAGTGGTCACTCCGAAGCTCATCACCAACTGGAAGAGCAGTTGGCAGAACATTTAGGACAACAAAGGGCTTTACTCTTTTCTTCTGGCTATAGCGCGAATCTTGGTGTCTTCTCGGCTCTGAGAGATGATATTGAATGGACTCTTCAGGATAAACTGAATCACGCCTCTTTGATCGATGGAAACAGATTGATTGGCTTGCCTGTAAAGCGATATTTGCACAACAACATCGGCTCACTTGAGACAAAATTAAAGAAACAAAACGGCAAAGGTCTAGTCGTTACTGATCATGTTTTCAGCATGGACGGCGATCAAGCTGATTTAGACCAGATAGATGCAATTATAGATAAACCAAACACCCTATTAATGCAAGATGACGCTCATGGTTTTGGTGTTTTTGAACCAAACATTCCGCATCAATCCATCTACATGGCAACTTTAGGCAAGGCGGCAGGTCTAATGGGCGCTTTTGTTTCTGGTGAGGAAGATTTTATTGAATTCTTGATTCAAAAATCGCGCCCATATATCTATACCACAGCTATCTCTCCAGCTATCTGCGTAGCGGCAGTTAAAAGCCTGGAATTGATTAAAAAAGGCGAACAAAAAGAAAAGCTCTTTAGCAATATAAGCTATTTCAGGAGTTGTGCTGATTCATTGAAACTTGAATTTGAGCCTTCACACAGCGGCATCCAGCCATTAGTTGTTGGTTCAAGCGATAAAGCACTAAATTATAGCTCTAGACTTTTTCAAGCCGGCTTTTTTGTAAGCGCAATTCGCCCCCCAACTGTTCCCCCGAATACTGCTCGTCTGCGCTTTACATTGTCAGCCAACCACAACTTTCAACAGATTGAATCACTCCTGCAAAATGTCAAAGATGTTATGGCATAAAACTACAGGCAAGGGACCAAATCTAGTACTACTCCATGGCTGGGGCTTTAGTAGTGAAATCTTTCAAAGCCTTGTGGAAAGATATAAACAAAGCTACCGCATTACCGTTATTGATTTACCTGGCCACGGAAGAAGTAGTGATGTCGAAGGGGGTATAGATGATTGGTGTGATGAAATTATTAAACTTATTCCTGACAAATCTACCCTTTTAGGTTGGTCGCTGGGAGGTTTACTAAGCATTTATATTGCCAGTAAAGTAACAATCGAACACTTAGTTCTGGTAGCCGCAACACCTAATTTAGTAAACAACAATAATTGGAAGATGGGCATGAGGGGTGATGTATTTCATCAGTTCGCTAGTAATTTGAAAAGCGACAGCACCAAAACCCTCAAACGTTTCGTTAATTTACAAAGTAACAATAAAACCCAAGTAAAGGGGCTATACGAAGCTATCAAAGAATACCCTCCATCAGATAGCGCACTTAGTATAGGCCTAGATATTTTGCTAAATTCAGACTTACGAGGGATATATAAATCAATTAGAACTCCAAAAAGCGCTATATTGGGAACTCTCGACACCCTTGTTCCAGATACCATTGAGAATTGGTATAAAAATAACAATACGCAGACTTATACGCTACGTTCTGGCCACCTGCCATTTCTTGATGATAAATTTGAATTACCAAAACAGGTTTGAGCTACCTAGTTAAAAGCTGACAGGGATGTTGTTTTGGTATAATTTCACTATTCTCTTTTCCTGAGCAATTAATGAGTGCATTAGTTGGTGTAATTATGGGCTCCAAGTCCGACTGGCCCACAATGAAGAATGCCATAGATATGTTGGAAGAATTTGGCGTCCCATACGAAGTCAAAGTGGTTTCTGCTCATCGCACGCCTGATTTAATGTTTGAATATGCCGAGACTGCTCAAGAGCGCGGACTTGAGGTTATTATTGCTGGCGCAGGAGGTTCGGCTCATTTGCCAGGAATGGTTGCAGCTAAAACCATCGTTCCCGTGCTAGGAGTCCCCGTTCAGTCTCGAGCCTTGAGTGGCAAAGACTCACTACTGTCAATTGTACAAATGCCTGGCGGCATCCCGGTCGGAACTCTAGCAATCGGAGAGGCTGGTGCAAAAAATGCAGGAATACTAGCAGCACAAATTGTTGGCAACCACAACAAAAAAATAAGAGACAAGGTCGCCAAATTCCGATCAGAACAAACACAAGATGTTCTAGATAACCCCAACCCTAAAGAATAACTTATGAAAATTGGTGTTCTTGGGTCTGGCCAATTAGGGAGAATGCTTGCCATAGCAGCATATCCGCTTGGCCATCAAATGTCTTTTCTTGCTAACTCAGATAAGGAACCCTGTAGTTGTTTAGGAGTTTCATATATCAGCAGTGAAAACAGTAATGCTTTCGATGATTTAGCAAAAAACGTAGATGTAGTTACCTATGAAAGCGAAAATACCAATGTCAATATAGTTGAAGATATTAATAAGAAAACGACTGTCTTTCCTGGCATTAAATCTTTGTATATTAGTCAACATCGTGGCAGAGAGAAGGCTCTATTTAATAAACTCAATATCCCTTGTGCGCCACATCAAATGGTTAATTCTGTTGAAGAACTGTATATGGCGGTAGATAAAATTGGCTTGCCTGCAATTCTCAAAACAGCAACCGAAGGTTATGACGGCAAGGGCCAGTTTGTTATCAACTCAAAAACTCAACTCAAAGAAGCATGGAAGAGTATGGATGGAGTCGAAACAATTCTAGAGGGATTTGTTGACTTTAAAAGGGAGCTCTCACTTATCGCAGTTCGGGGGGCAGATAACAGCCATGCCTATTACCCTCTTGTAGAGAACACCCACCATAATGGCATCTTAAGGGTTACCATAGCGCCAGCACAAAATATTAGTTCAAAACTGCAAAAAAAAGCTGAGCAATATATGCGTTCTATACTTGATGAGATGGATCATGTTGGTGTTTTAACTATTGAGGCATTTGAAACTGCCAACAATTTAGTTGTCAACGAAATAGCACCAAGAGTTCATAATTCTGGCCATTGGACCATAGAAGGTGCACATACCTCACAATTTGAAAACCATATTAGAGCGATTACAAAATCACCCCTAGGGGATACAGATTGTAACCATAAGTTCTGTGCAATGATTAACATAATTGGCGAACACGGCGCTGTTGATAAAGTTCTTGAAGTAAAAAACGCCCATCTTCATCTATACGGCAAAGATGAACGCAAGGACAGAAAGTTAGGCCATATAACCCTCACCGCTGATACAATTAATGATTTAGAGAAATCTCTAGCTGCCTTAGAAGACTTTATGCCTTGACAGGTATTAGCTGTCATTAATATCGAGCAAGCTCTCTTCAAAACGATTTGCCAACTCCTCTTCATAAAATTGATGAGCTAACTTTAACTCAAACTCGTAGGCAACTGATTCACTGACATCTTCTCCCTTTAGAAATTGACAGACATGAATCATTTCATGGCAAAGAGTGACGATAAAGGCTCTCCTTTCCAATGAATTTTCAATTTCAACATTAAATTTACCATTGCCCTCGTAGTCAGTCCAAGCAAGGGCTTTGCTTACTTTTTGGATGGAAAGGTCAATCGTGAGATTTTCCCTGTCTGGAAATAAACCTTCACTACAGAAATGAAACAATTGTCGCGCTAACTTCTTTTGTTCCGAGTTACCGCCATGAATGTATAGCATTACCAGTAATTAAGTGCAAAATGATTACGAAAATCGTTCGTTTAAAAAATCAATTATATCGTTTGAATTGTACAGCCAATTAACTTCTCCTGCATATACTACTTTTAAACAGGGTACCTTTACCTGGCCGCCTTTTAATATAAGCTCTTCTCTATATTCACCCCCTTGAGCATTACGAGTTTCGATCTTAAGATTCAGACGTTTGATTGTTCGCCGGGTTTTGGTGCAAAAAGGGCAAGCATAGAACTGATAAAGCTTGATGTCTTTTGTTTGTTGATCTATTTTGGCCTGATCTTCATCGTTTCTTTCAATTCTAGGAGGACTAAATATCCAATCTACAAATATAACAAGTCGACCCAATCCTTCACGTAAAGCTTTTAAGATTAATTTCATAGACTTTCCTTGTATGCGATTACTGTGTTCTCAAGAAGCGTTGCAATAGTCATTGGGCCGACACCACCTGGAACAGGCGTTATGCCTGCAGCCTTCTGTTTTATTGCATCAAAATCAACGTCACCAACCAATGAACCGTCATCTAAGCGATTAATGCCTACATCAATAACTATCGCGCCATCCTTGATCCAATCCCCTTTGACCAGTTTTGGAATTCCGACACCGACAACGACAATATCCGCATTCCTGGTTTTTTCAGCTGGATCTTTTGTCTTACTATTGCAAATTGTAACCGTTCCCCCTGCATTCAATAATTCCAACGCCATAGGTCTGCCAACTATATTTGAAGCGCCAACGACAACACAGTCTTTGCCCCTAACTTCGCAGCCAATTGAAGCAAGCATTGTCATGATGCCCTTTGGCGTGCAGGGACGCAGGTTCGACTTATTCTGCGCCAATTTGCCGATATTTTCGCTATGGAAACCATCAATGTCTTTGTCTGGCGATATATGCTCAATAACTTTGTTAGCATCAATGTGAGATGGCAAAGGGAGTTGGACTAAGATGCCGTCAATACGGGGATTATTGTTCAGTCTCTCAATTTCATCCAGTAACTCTTCTTGAGCTGTATTTTCCGATTTCATAATCTTATCAGAAAAGAATCCTGCTTCAATGCATGCAAGTTCTTTATTACGAACATAAACAGCGGATGCAGGGTCTTCACCGACAAGTAATACAGCTAGACCGGGCGGTCGCTCAAAAGTCTTGACCTCATTTGCAATATCTTCTCTAATCTGTTTGGCTATTTTTTTGCCATCAATAATATTCATTTTCCTAATTCCTTTTTAACTTTAATTAAATCCTCTTCTGTATCAACCCCGATACCTGTAGTGTCACAAGCAGGCTCAATATGGATATCAAAACCCTCGTTTAGTATTGTAAGTTGCTCTAATTTTTCCGCCATTTCAAGAGGCGATGCGGCTAATTCTGCATATATTCTTAGAAAGCCAACTCGATATGCATAGATGCCTACATGTCGATAACAAAGAGTTAGATCCAGTGTTAAACCTTCTCTAAAAGCCGGAATTGGCGATCTTGAGAAGTACAATGCTCTGCCGCGCGAATTATATACAACTTTGACACAATTTGGATCAAAATAGAGCTCCTCGGTCGTTATTTGTTCGCATAATGTAGCCACCTGCATGTCGCTCTTTTGTAAATTATCTGCCACTTGATTTATAACTTTTGAACTAAGCAACGGTTCATCGCCCTGAACATTTACAATGATCTCATTGTCTTCAAAACCAAGCAGATTGGCGGTTTCTGATAATCGAGAAGTGCCGTTTGCATGATTGGCACTAGTCATGCAAACTTCAGCACCAAATGAACTTGCAACAGATTCAATTCTCTCGTCATCGGTAGCGATAATCACCCGCTTAGCACCGCTTTTAGTAGCGTTGTAATAGGTATGTTCAATGAGTGTCTTCCCTTCAATCTCTCTAAGTAGCTTTTCTGGTAAGCGACTCGAAGCGTATCTGGCAGGAATAATAACGGAAAAGTCCATTATTTTTTTGGCTTAATCTTGTGAGCCTCTTCGACAAGAAGGACTGGTATTCCATCCTCTATCGGGTAGGATAATTGGCTTTCTTCACAAATCAATTCTTCCCCAACCTGCTTTAAGGGAGCCTTTGATTTTGGACACACTAGCATTTTTAATAAATCTTTATCAATCATAACTTAGACTCCAGCTGTTGGTAAAAGTCTGAACTCAATTCAGCTTGAACTGATAAATACCACATCTGATCTGTCGCAAAATGCTTACATTTTACACAATCCTTTGAAGTCATTATGACAGGATAGTCTTTTGCAAAGGCAAAGTCCTCGGCAACAAAATTGTGATGATCCACAAACGGCTTGTTAATTGAACGAACACCTAGATCATCAAGTAATTTGAAAAATTTTGAGGGATTCCCAATACCAGCCACAGCGTAGCACTCTTTATCTTTAAAGTAATCAAGTGGCTGAAATTCCTCAGTAGCAATGTTTACAAAGCTTTCAGCTTTAATCTCGCAGCTGAGCTCGCCGTCAAAACTCGCACCATTATTTATAATAATGTCAACAGATTTTAATCTCTTTACTGGCTCCCTAAGAGGACCTACAGGAAGAAGAAAACCGTTACCAAAGCGATTCACTCCGTCAATAACTGCAATCTCGACATCACGGCCCATGGCGTAGTGCTGTAACCCGTCATCACTAATAATTACATCTACTTTTTCATTAATGGCTAAGTGTTTAACCGCTTCTGATCGCTTCCTGGCAACTGCAACTTTAGCATTTGTACTCTGAACTATTAATGCTGGCTCATCTCCGCACTCTTGAGGTTCTGTTGCTCGAGTGACCTCTAAAACCTCCTGTACATAATCTCCCTTATAGCCTCTAGAGACAACACCAACACTCTTTCCTTGTGATTCAAAATACTTAACTATTGCGATTACGAGTGGTGTTTTACCTGTGCCGCCAATGGTAATATTTCCAACAACAATGACCGGAATCTTAGTTTTGTATATATCGAAAAAACCAACCTTATATAACCAAAACCTGAATTGAACTAATAATAAAAATATCCCTGACAAGGGAATCAATAGATAACTCATCAAGTTCATTTTATTTTTTCTATAAGTACTTAAATGAGACGACATTTTGAACGCTTTAATTACCTTTAAAACAATAAGTATGACAAAATATTCTCATCATGAGTGTTGAATTTCATATTTCTAAGCAATATTTGCGTTCCAACCGTAAAAAAGGCTTCGTTTCCTTTATTTCAGGGGTTTCAATGGTGAGCTTGGTTTTGGCTGTAATGTCATTAATTACAGTTTTATCTGTCATGAATGGTTTTCATGAGGAGTTAAGAAGCCGAGTTTTGAATGCGATATCACACGCCTATATAACTGAAAATGATAACACTCTAAAGGATTGGGAAGAGGTCAATAAAAAGATAAAACTTAACGAACATATAATCGACACTTCTCCTTATGTTGAAGATTTTGCATTGATGACTCTAAACGGTTTATCACAAGGAGTTAGCGTCAGGGGCATTGTTGCGGAACAAGAAATTAAAACTTCTACTTTACTAAATGAGATTAAATACGGCAAGTTGGATCTTTCAGAAGAATCACCGACAGTACTAATTGGGATTGGCCTCGCAACAATGTTGAGTGCCGGTGTTGGTGACTCGATAACGCTGATTGCACCAAGTAGAAATTCGATTGGCTTACTAATACCGAAATCACAGTCTTTCACTGTAACTGGGGTATTTAATGCTGGTTTGAATGAATACAATAATAACCTAGTTTTTATTCACCTATATGACGCTCAGGAACTGTTCAGTTTGGAAACTAAGATATCAGGCATACGCCTCAAAGTAGATGACTTGTTTAAAGCAGACACAATAACTGACAATGTCATCGAGACAATCGGGCAAGACTCTTACTATGGCGTCGACTGGATGGAACAAAAAAGAAATTTTATAGCGGCGCTTAATCTAGAAAAACAAATGATTGCTGTTATTCTTTCTTTAATTATAGCGGTCGCCGCTTTTAATATTGTTTCTATGATGGTAATGGTTGTGACAGATAAAAGGTCAGATATTGCAATCCTTAGAACGATCGGCATGACACCAAAAAGAATCGTCAAGGTGTTCTTCTATCAAGGGCTTGGTATTGGCATAATTGGTATCGTTATTGGCACAGTTCTAGGAATTTTACTGGCACTTAATATAGAGTCTGTGATTTCATTTATTGAAACTATTATTGGGTTTAAGTTTTTCCCAGAAGATGTTTTTTATATCAATCGTTTTCCTTCCGAAATTAAATTTAGTGATGTGATAAGTGTAATGATTGGTTCCTTTGTATTAGTTATACTTGCTTCAATTTACCCAGCCAAACGTGCCGGCAAAGTTAACATCTCTGATGTGTTAAGATATGAATAATATTGTTGAATGCCATTCCCTTGGCTTTTCTTACGCTGAAGGTGATAAAAAAACTGCTGTACTGAATAATTTAGACTTTGTTTTGTCACCAGGTGAAACGGTTGCTGTACTAGGAAAGTCAGGATGCGGCAAATCAACACTTCTTAATCTTATTGGAGGGCTTGATCAACCTTCCTCTGGAAAGATACTGGTTAACGGCACCAATATTTCTCAAATAAACGAGGAGTCACGTACTCAGTTACGCGCTAAAACCTTCGGTTTTGTATATCAGTTTCATCACTTATTGAATGATTTCTCCTCTCTATACAATGTCGGCCTACCTTTACTTATACAGGGAGACAACAAATATAGCGCACTATCACAAGCCAAAGAACTTCTCACAAGGGTTGGCCTTGAGCATCGTATTAATCACAAACCTTCTGAACTGTCAGGTGGAGAACGTCAAAGAGTAGCTATAGCAAGATCCATTATAACTAAACCAGAATGTCTTTTAGCTGACGAACCAACAGGTAATTTAGATACAACGAATTCAGATGAAGTACTAGAACTAATCCTAGAGCTCAACAAGGACAACATTTCATCGCTTTTAGTGGTGACTCATGACCGTGCAATAGCTAATAAAATGGATAGAATAGTTACACTAGAAAACCAAAAACTTTCAATTTCATGAAACTTATAAAAGAAATTATCAAGTTCTCTTACCCTAAAAACTGAATCATAATACCAGCAGCGATTGCAGAGCCAATCACGCCAGCAACATTTGGCCCCATTGCGTGCATTAACAAGAAGTTATGTGGATCTGCCTCAAGGCCAACTTTATTAGAAACGCGGGCAGCCATGGGCACTGCAGAAACACCAGCCGAACCAATTAATGGGTTGACTTTATTTTTGCTAAATATATTCATCAGTTTTGCCATTAAAAGTCCACACATTGTTCCTATCGCGAAAGCCACCAGACCCAAAAGCAGGATACCCAAGGTATCAAGTTGTAAGAATTTTTCCGCCATTAACTTTGAGCCAACCGCCAAACCAAGGAAAATAGTTACAATGTTTATCAATGCATTTTGAGTAGTATCACTCAAGCGATCAACAACTCCGGACTCCTTCATTAGATTACCAAAAGCAAACATACCTAATAATGGAGCCGCATCTGGAAGTAGGAGGGCAACAAGCAGTAATAAAATTATTGGAAAAACAATCTTTTCCGTCTTGGATACATCTCGCAACTGCACCATCTTTATTTGTCTCTCTCTTGATGTCGTAAATGCCCTCATAATAGGCGGCTGAATAAGTGGTACTAGCGCCATATAAGAATATGAGGCAACTGCAATAGCGCCCAGCAACTCTGGCGCAAGAATCGAGGCAACATAGATGGAGGTAGGACCATCAGCCCCACCAATAATCCCTATAGCTGCAGCCTGCTTAAGACTAAAATCAAAAATACCTAAAGATGTCAAACCAATTGCCCCAAGAAAAGTAGCAAAAATACCAAATTGGGCTGCCGCTCCAAGCAATAATGTTTTTGGATTTGCAAGAAGTGGGCCAAAATCTGTTAAAGCTCCAACACCCATAAAGATAATTAACGGAAAAGCGCCGGACTCAATACCTACTTGATAGAAAAGGTGCAAAATACCATCCCCAACAGCCAAATCTGCTCCAGGAATATTACTTAGAATTGCACCAAATCCTATAGGTAGAAGTAATAGTGGTTCGAATTTTTTTACAATTGCCAGATAAATAAGAAGAATACCAACCAACAACATCAGTCCTTGGCCCCACACCATTTGATGTAACCCAGTATTTATCCAGAGTAAATTTAACTGCTCCATAGTTACGCTAAAGTTAATAGTGCCTGACCAACACCAACTGAGTCACCCTCTTTGACATTAACACTAAGCACTAAGCCTGAATGAGCCGCCTTAATTTCAGTTTCCATTTTCATTGCTTCTAGAATTAGCAAAGTATCTCCCTCATTCACGCTCTGATTAGGACTTACCAGAATCTTCCATATAGTTCCAGATAGAGGGGCACAAACCTCTTCCGTATTACCTGATGGTTTTGAGTTCGAAGAAGATGTCACTGTATTTGGCGTCTCATCTTGGATATCAGAGACAGACTTCATTGATGTTATATCACCACCAGCTGAAACACTAACGGTATATGAGTGGCCTTTGAAAGAAACCGTGTAAACACCCTTATTTTTTTCTTTAACTGGTATGTTGTCTTCTAACTTTGGAACTGGCTCAAAAAAATCAGGGTTATTTCTATTTTCCAGAAACTGAATGCCAACCTGAGGGAAAAGTGCATAGATTAACAAATCATCGATTTTTTCATCAGCAACTCTAATATTTTTCTCAGAAACAATTTTGTCAAATTCAGACTCAAGAATTTCAAGTTCAGGTTCAATATTATCTGCAGGACGGCATACAATTGCTTCCGAACCATCTAAAACTCTAGCTTGGAGTTCCTTATTTACTGGCGCAGGTGCAGCACCATATTCTCCTTTAAGAATTCCAGCCACCTCTTTAGTTATAGTTTTGTATCTCTCTCCTGTAAGAACATTTAGTACCGATTGAGTGCCAACAATTTGAGAGGTAGGAGTTACAAGAGGGATATAGCCTAAGTCTTCACGAACTCTAGGTATTTCTAATAAAACTTCGTCCATCTTATCAACTGCATTCTGTTCTTTCAACTGGCCTTCCATGTTGGTTAACATACCTCCAGGAACTTGCGAGAGCAGAATACGTGAATCAACACCCTTAAGTGAACCCTCAAATTTAGAATATTTAGCTCTGATAGGTTTAAAGTATTGATCAATCTCTTCGAGTTTTATTAGGTCAAGACCAGTTTTACGAGGGCTTGCTTCTAAAATAGAAACAACTGAGTTGGTCGCTGAATGGCTATATGTCATACTCATTGACCCTATACAGGTATCAACCCGATCTATTCCAGCCTCAACAGCTTTAATAATGCAGGCAGTTGAAAGTCCAGTAGTGGCATGCGCATGTAGCTGAATAGGTATATTAATCGCTTTTTTTAATTTTGTTACTAAATCATAGGCATCATATGGCTGTAACAACCCAGCCATGTCTTTAATGCAGAGCGAATGTGCTCCTATATCTTCAATCTTCTTTGCCTGCTCAATCCATAATTCAGTCGTATGCACTGGACTCACAGTATAAGAAATTGTTCCTTGCGCATGCTGCCCGATGTTGACGGTTTGGTCAATTGCAACCTCAAGATTACGCATATCATTCATGGCATCAAATATACGAAAAACGGCAACTCCGTTTTCGGCACATCTGTCAACGAATTTTCTCACTACATCGTCACTGTAATGACGATAACCTAATAGATTTTGCCCTCTGAGCAGCATCTGTTGTGGTGTATTGGGCATGACATTACTTATTTCACGAATTCTCTCCCAAGGGTCTTCACCTAAAAAACGAATACAAGAATCAAACGTTGCACCACCCCAAGATTCCATCGACCAATAGCCAATTTGATCCAACTTTTCCGCAATTGGAAGCATGTCATCAATCCTCATTCGGGTTGCGAATAATGACTGATGCCCATCCCTTAAAACTAATTCTGTAATTTCTACTGGCTTATTATTGACCTGCTTTGACATATATTTAATTCCTTCTGTGCATCTTGATTGCCTCTCTTATAATAAATTCAGCTTCTTCATCGATACCATCATCAATTACCGGTCCTGAGCCTTCAAGGCTTGCATTGGGTTGAAGTCTGAGAACGGATGCTGACATCAAAGTAGTTACAACTACCATTAGAGCCAGAAATACAAAAACGAAACCCATCCCAAAAAGAGTTAAGTTAATTGCATCTACTAAGAGTTTACTATCCATAAACAATTTCCAAAAAGTTTGGTACCAGTGGACGGGCTCGAACCGTCACTCCCGCAAAGGAACCGGATTTTGAATCCGGCGTGTCTACCAATTCCACCACACTGGCAAGTCTTAGGCTTATTTATGTCTGAACGTAATTCTACCTTTGGTTAGGTCATACGGTGTCATTTCGACAGTAACCTTATCCCCAGGTAATATGCGAATATAGTGCTTACGAATCTTGCCAGATATATGGGCTAGAACGTTATGTCCGTTTTCCAATTCAACCTTAAATGTTGTATTGGGTAATTTTTCTTTTACAACTCCTTCTAGCTCTATGTAATCGCTCTTCGCCATATTATATTTTTCAGTAATTTAATAAACCAAGTAGAATTATACTAATATCAAAACCAAATGGAATTATACCTAAATACTTAATCACAATATAAATGTAGTTCAGGCAAAGAACAAATGTCGGACGTTGCTAATCCAGCCATTCAGCTTGCTTAACAAACGCCTGAATATAATCAATACCCTGATCATCATCACGAAGACCTAGGTAAATGTTTTTACTGATACCCGCTTTTCCAAGGCGCACTGCTTGAATCGCCATCTTGTCGGCGTATTCATTCACCAGCCAGTGTGGCAGTGCAGCTACACCACGCCCAGCTGCAACGAGTTGCAGCATGATGTCAGTCGCCTCAATACTTTTGTGCTTTTTTGGCCCACAGTGTGCAGGGTTTAAGAATCGGCTATATATATCCAGCCGATCAATATCGACAGGATAACTGTATAACACCTCCTCAGCGAGATCTTTTGGCTCAACTTGTGTTTTTTTAGCCAAAGCATGCTGTTTGCTAACAACTAACACCTGCTGATAATCTAATACAGGTTTAAATGTCACGCCAGACTGATGAATCGGATCTGGCGTGACCAAAACATCGATATCATAATTAAGCAATGCCTCCATGCCACCAAATTGAAATTGCTGCTTAACATCGATATCCACCTCGGGGTAACGCTCAATATATGGCGTCACCACTTTTAATAACCATTGATAGCAAGGATGGCATTCCATGCCTATGCGGATTACGCCCTTCTCCCCTCTGGCAAAACGTTCAATCACTTGATCAGCATATTCTAGCTGTGGCACTAAGCGATTCGCCACAGATAATAGATAACTTCCCGCTTGTGTTAGGCGTATGGCCCGCCCTTCTTTATCCCACAACTTGACAGTCGTTCGTTGTTCAAGTTTTTTGATAGCATGGGTTAAGGCGGACTGGGTCAGATGCAGGCTATTTGCAGCGGCGGTCAGGGTGCCATTGCGCTCAATTTCACGCAAGATAGAGAGATGAGAACGCTCAATCATAACTATAAACTATGAATAATATTAATGATTTAATGAAATAATACCATTATTATTCATTAAATGTTCTCATTATAATGACTACCTAATCAATAACACTAGAAAGAAAAATGTTTAGTTATCTAGAACGGTCCCTAATAAATACAACAAAGCATCCAACACCATGAATATTAGCTACGAGTTTTTCCCCGCCAGAACAGAACAAGGAAAACATAATTTACTCACAACACTTTCAAAACTGGATACAACAAACCCGGATTTTTATTCGGTAACTTATGGCGCTCTTGGCTCAGCCCAAGATGCGACTATTGATACCATTTCTGAGCTCAGCTCTGCAACCTGTGTTACCGTTGCACCACACTTAACTTGTGTAGGCTCAAACATTCACCAGATGACAAAATTACTGGATACATATGTTAATCTTGGTGTTACTCGTGTGGTTGTTTTAAGAGGTGACATTCCACCAGCGATTCGCGATATTGGTGACTTTCATTACGCCAATGAGTTGGTTGAATTTATCAAAGAACAATACAACGACCGCTTGACTATTCATGTAGCCGCGTACCCTGAAAAGCACCCGCAATCGAAGAATGTTATTAATGATATTGAATGTTTCGTTAATAAAATAAAGGCTGGTGCCAATGGTGCTATTACACAGTATTTTTACAATACTGATGCTTATTTTCGTTTTGTAGATGAAGTACAGCGACTGGGTGTTGATGTGCCTATAGTACCTGGAATCATGCCTATCACAAACTATGACCAGCTAGTTCTTTTCTCGCGAAATTGTGAGGCTGAAATTCCTTCTTGGATTCTCAGTAGACTAAAACACTATAGAAAAGATATGGACAGTCTTCAGAAATTTGGCCAAGATGTAGTTAGCGAGATGTGCCTAAAATTAAAGTCAGGAGGTGTTAAGGACTTTCATTTCTATAGCATGAATCGGATAGAACCTGTTTTATCTTTGGTAAAAAATATTATCCAAATTGATGATAAACCATTGCTTGTTGAAGACTTTAAAGTTCTAAATTAGTGAATAACTCGATTTGAATGAATCCAACCCTGAAGTTTTTGTAGATCTTTTTGGTTATCTGGGTCAGTACTTTTTTCTAGTTCAACTAAACGCTCATTGAGTTCATTAAAAACTTCGGTGTAATGACGACTTTTTGACTGTTCTTGATATAACTTCGATTTCAAGGTAGCAATCACAGAAAGCAAGTCTTGATCATCACTTGAAACTTTCTCGCTATCTTGATTACTCATTGTCTGAGTTTGTAATCGATTAAGATGATAGTCAGACTCCACCGTAATATCTTTTCGTGCCTTATAGGCAAAGTTAGAGGGGTTGAATGGCATAATTTTTGGAACGTTAAGCGTCTGCAACGAGCCGCTACTCGTTCTTTGCTGAATAGTGAAGCCGCTTATTCCTAAGAGGCGAGCTACCCATGAAATACCGAATCTAACCACTTACATCCCCCATCAAGGAACTACAATGTTACCGACAAAAAAAACTTTTGGCAATTATTTATCATAGTTTTTTTGTCAGAAGTTCATTGTTTACTATAAGTAAAGCGCTTAAAACTCCTTCATCACTTTGACTTTTAGCTACTTGAATATTATCAAAATCTAGCATCCGAGCATATTCTTTAATTCTATTGCTTAACACAACAACAGGTTTTTTCACAATTTCTTCTAAATGATATTGGCGAATATTTTTGATTAATTGATAGGTGCTTCTCAAGCTCTCGACACTATTAACCATCACAATACCAGCTGAATTATCCATAAAGCGCTCAAGAGATTCAATGTGCAGAGGACTTACCTCACAAGGGCTCCGCTCATATACTTCAAGATAGTCAACTAAATTTTTCTTCTTAAGTTCATTTCTCAGCACTTCTGAGCCCCCTCTCCCTCTCACAATAAGGATTTTTTTGTCACTTAGTGAAAATTCTGGCATAGCAAGTAAGTTTTCACTTGACGCTTCTTTTTCGGGGTATGCATCCACCCTTAAACCATTTGCAGAAAGGCATTTAGCGGTAACAGCCCCTACTGCAAAGATTTGAGTGGAGTCTTTAATTGCAGAATCCAAGTACTCCTTAGCATAGATAACCGCATTAACGCTGACAAAAATAACAACATCGTAAAGTTGTTTCGGTATTCTTGCACTAATCTTATTAATTTCGATAGCTGGAAATAAAACATACTCTAACGAAGCGTCCTCCAGCAATGATTGGAGATTATTTGATTGCGCCAATGGTCGTGTTAATAAGACCACAAAAAGCCCTTTATTGGAGGGTAAAATTCAGCATTCGATGCGTTCTCTAAGAGATAATCTTGTCCAAACTTTATAAACATTTTATTAATTTATAAACCTGTTTTGCTTATTCAAACTTTTCTGCCTTTATAATAAAGCCCCAATAAGGCGTCACATAACTCTAACTACTAAAAATGCTTATATCGATTATATCCCTTGTATCTGGTTTTATACTGCTAATTTGGAGCGCTGATGCATTTACCAATAATGGCGCCAAAATTGCCAATATCTTTAAAATTTCACCGCTCATAATTGGGATACTTATTTTCGGTTTTGGCACCTCTGCACCAGAAATGCTCGTTTCAGGCTTGGCTGCATTTGAAGGCCACCCGGAGCTCAGTGTTGGTAATGCCTTTGGATCCAATATTTTAAATATTGCCTTGGTGCTTGGTGTTACTGCAATGATAATACCAATAAAGATTGAACTAAAAGTTATAAAAAAAGAATGGTTTTATTTAATGTTTGCAACGCTGGTTGCTGGTTTATTGCTATGGGATAGACACTTAGGTGTCATGGATGGCTCTATCTTATTGGTATTATTAGCAGCATTTCTTTTATATACATACAGCGAGTCTAAAAAAGAACATCATGAGTTTGACAATCTTTCATCTAGTGTAGATGGTAACCACAAGGGGAAAATTTGGACAATTTTACTCATTTCATTTATAGTCCTTTTAGTAAGCGCCAAACTTATTGTTTTTGGCGGAACAAGTCTCGCTGTTCAATTTGGTGTATCCGATTTGATTATCGGTCTTACTGTCGTTGCACTAGGAACAAGTCTTCCTGAATTAGCTGTTTCAATTACTAGTGCTGTAAAAAAACAACACGAAATGGTTGTTGGCAATATTATCGGTTCTAACTTATTTAACACAGTTGGAGTGTTGGCGATTCCAGGCTTAATTTCGCCTCTAGTTGTTCCAGAAAAACTAATCACTAGAGATTATCCTTTTATGATTGTTCTAACAACTCTAATTTTTCTATTTGTTGCTTCACGCAAATTTAGTAAAGAAAGTGCTATTAGTAGATTGGAGGGCATTTTGTTTATTCTTATTTTGTGTTTCTACCTCTACTTACTGTTTTGGAATTAGTTGCAAACAGCCTGGATGAAACAGTAACTCTGTCTAGAAAACTGGCAAATTGCTGTTCGCAACATAGAGGCTCTTTTGTCATCTATTTAATTGGCGATCTTGGTGCTGGCAAGACAACTTTGGCGCAAAATTTTATAAAGTACTATGGATTCGAGAAAGTCAAAAGCCCAACATATTCATTAGTGGAAAGTTATCAAAATGATGAAATCAATATTCATCATTTTGATTGTTACCGGTTAAGAGATCCTGAGGAATTGGAATATATCGGAATGCGCGAATACTTTCTAGATGGACACATTCAGCTATTTGAATGGCCTGATCTTGGCAGGGAAATGATTCCTGATCCAGATATTTCAATCAGCCTCTCAGGTAAGGACGATAAAAGAAAAATTAGTATTGCCGCTCATACTGAAATAGGCGAAAAGATTTCCCAATGCGTTACTTCTTAACCTTATTTCTTTTGCTGGGAATCGGCTCGGCCAGTGCTGATAAAAAAACAATGCTCTATGATTTTCGCTACTGGACAGCGCCAGATCACACTCGGATTGTGGTCGATACCCAGGAAAACACCTTCTTTGATATCTTCACAAGTAAAGACTATATTATCTTGAGTGTTGAAAATGCGAAGGTATTGTCAGATACCTTTTCTCACCTTTTTTTTCAAGATAAACGCATAGAAAGAGCTCAAATTAAACGCGACCATGAAACATTGAAGCTTATTTTTTATACGAAGGATTTGTATAGTGTTAAATACTTTACCTTGCCGCCAAATCAAAAATACAAATATCACCGCCTAGTGATCGATCTCTATGATTCAAAATCGAGTATGCCTAAATCAAAAATGGCTATTGAGAAGACTTCGCATATAGACAAAACAGTTATACTTGTAGATGCCGGTCACGGCGGCGAAGACTCTGGAGCTGTTGGAAATAATAGAACTCGAGAAAAAGATGTTAATCTTGCAATTGCAAGGAGGCTAGTTAACACCATAAATAAGAATAAAGACTTGAACGCCGTATTAACTCGAAATGGTGATTATTACATTCCGCTCACTAAACGTATTACAATCGCTCAAAATGAGCAAGCTACGATGTTTATCTCTATTCATGCTGATGCTGTTGAAAGTAAAAGCGCCAAAGGCGCTTCAATTTATACATTAAGTGAGAAGGGCAATAATAGTAAGCTAGCTAAACAATTAGAGCAATCAGAAAACTCTGTCGATCAGTTTGGTGGTGTAGAGACAGTGATTGATAGCGACCAATATTTAAAAAGTATTTTGACTGACTTTTCCAGACAGGATAGAGACGCTCAGTCACAAAAACTTGCCACACATGTTTTGAAAGAGCTTTCAAAAATCGGACCAGTTCATAAAGAGTCACCACAGAAAGCCAACTTTGTAGTTCTTAAGACACCTACAATTCCATCAATCCTAGTGGAAACAGCCTTTATTTCAAACCCAACCCAAGAAAGGCGCTTAAGCAATAGCAAGGAGCAACAAAAGATAGCGGATGCTATTTACAAAGGAGTGATTGATTACTTCGACGAAAATCAGGAAAATTTATAAGAGTTAGTTTTTACTCTTTGGCTCTTTATCAAGAATAATAGCTTCTCCTACAAGTTGATGAACACTAACAACCATGTATGGGTCAAATTCATAATAAGGCAAAACTTTACTGAATTGTGATTTACAAATAGCGCATAGCGCGGCCATCGTATTAACGGCGTCGCTTTCTTCGGCTTGTTTTAAGGCCTGCATCCTGGGTAAAGCGCCCTTAACTCTCAATTCAATAAGGTCGTCAGTCAATAGTCCGCCACCGCCACCACAGCAAAAAGTTGAAATCTTTATAGTTTCTATGGGCATATCTACAAAATTACTACAAGCCGCTTTAATGACCTCTCTTGGGAGTATGAATTGACCGTTCTCAATATCACCCATATTACTACCACGAGCTATGTTGCATGAATCGTGAAATGTAACTACCCGATGATCGTTTCTTGATTTATCAAAAACTAGCTTGCCTTGTTGAATTAGATCATATGTAAACTCGATAATGTGTTGTGGCTGAGGATATCTTTTATCGAGTTGTTTTTGAAGTTGCAAAGCATACTCATCGCCTGCCCCGCCACCCAAACCTGAAAGAGTGTTCCAGAAACTATAGGCAACGCGCCATGCATGGCCACATTCACCAACGATTACTCTGCTAACGCCTAGATCAATAGCTGCCTTACGTATACGTAAGGCGCCTTGGCGCATCACCTCATAGCTACCGATAAACATACCGAAGTTGGCGGCCTCAGAAGCATAAGAACTTAGAGTCCATGACACGCCACTTTGATGAAAAACCTTTGCATATCCAATAAAACCGTCAATATGTGGTTCGGCAAAAAAATCAGCTGAGGGAGCCACTAATAAAACTTCAACGTCTTTCTTGTCAATAGGAATTCTAATAGCCACTCCAGTTTCTTGCTCTATCTCTTCCTCTAGGTCAAGCAGGGTATCTTTGAAAGCCGGCTCTGGCATGCCAAGGTTATTTCCAATTTTCTTGACTTTTCCTAGTATCTGATTGGAGTATTTTTGACCAACCCCAATACTATTCATAACCTCTCTAGCGGCCATTGAGATTTCTGCAGTATCTATGCCATAAGGACAGAACACCGAACATCGTCGGCATTGAGAGCATTGATGAAAGTAGTTATACCAGTCATCTAGCATTTCATCGTCTAAATCCTTGGCTCCAACCAATTTGGGGAAATATTTGCCAGAAAATGTGAAATATCTTCGATACACACTACGAAATAAATCTTGCCTCGCAACCGGCATGTTTTTTGGATCGGAGGTGCCTAGGTAATAGTGACATTTGTCCGTGCATGCGCCACACTTAACACAAATGTCCAAAAAAACTTGGACAGAGCGGTATTTTGATACGGTATCTGCAATTTTATTTATCGCAACCTCTTTCCAGTTATCAATCTTTTCGCCAGGAAATCCGAGTTCTTCTTGGGTCTCTTTATTGGCCTTAAATGGCCCAACACCTTTCATTGAGTCTATTTCAATCAATGGAGTTTCTATATATGTCTTTAGTTTTTCAACTTTAATATCACTCATATCAATTATTTTTTTCTAAATCTTGTCCGTTTTCATTCTCCTCTTTCTCGAGAGCCCAAGAAGAAATATGACGTTTTTTACGAGCGTTGTCAAGCTGGTTTAGTGTTGGTGAGAAGAATACGCCTGGAGCATGCAGTAATTTTGAAATTGGGAAAATAGCCACTAAAACAAGCACCAAGAAGATATGAGCTAGAAAAATTCCTTCCTCTGGCAGTTCAGACCAGTTCAGGGTAATCAAGCCCTGCGCAAAATTTTTCACCAAAAGCATATTTGGATGGTTATGAAAAAATGTCATCAATGCCCCAGTAAAAGCTATAGCTATAAGGAGAATTAACATTAGGTAATCTGATGGTGACGAAATATATCTAACACGATCAACGATTACACGCCTACCAAGAAGTCCCAAAAGTCCTAACATCAAAGGAAAGGCTGCGAATCTTAATGGACTACTATGAAGCAGAATTTCGGGTAATTCTCCTGGCCAAAAATAAACTAAATGTCGAAAAAAAAGTAAAACTAAACCAAAATGAAAAACCCAACCAAAGAACCACGTCCACTTATTTGCTTTAAATAAGCTCTCGAAAAGAAATATTTCTCGCAACATCCGTAAATAAAGTTTCGGTAGGGTTTGAGGCGCGGGCGCAATGGGGATTTTAAAGGGAGCTGGAGTTCGCCAATATTGGGCGACTTTTCTTGCAAGCCCTACAACAAATAGTAGTAGAGAGAAATAAAATAACAGGATAAATAGAATACTAATTAACGACATATGTTTTCACCCAAAACTAAAGACGCTAAATAGATGGTTGTCAAAAAACCAGACAGTTCGACTGTTAGACGCACCCTGTTGGTTTCGGCAAACCTGCAAATCGACACCCCTGCTTAGCAGGGCCGTATGGGAAAAGGGAGTATAAATATCTTGAATTGCCTTTGTCATTACCCAATCTCTTTGCTATTGATTTTGTAAGAACACGAACAGCAGGAGCAAACTTGTATTCATCAAAATATTCACGAAGAAAATTTATCACTTCCCAGTGCTCTGTTGATAGTTCGATATCATCTTCATTGGCCATTGCAATAGCAATATCCTCATTCCAGTCAGATATATTTATCAGAAAACCTTCTTCATCTACCTCAGCACCAAGAATCTCAGCCATCTTTCTTAAACCTCTTTATTTTTGTATAGGAAAAAAATTATTAAATATAAGTATAAATTTTACTGTTAACTAAATCAACAGAATAATTAAATACCGACAATCATTTAATCATGAATGGCTAATTAATCTTTAACCGAAAAAAAACTAAATATAAATAATCTATATATCTAGAGTGTTTCAAGATAAGAGTCTACACTCTTTGCAACTCCACGGCCTTCATTGATTGCCCATACGACCAATGATTGGCCTCTTCGGCAATCGCCAGCGCAAAAAATACCTTGCTTAGAAGTACAAAAGTTACCATATTCTGCCTTATAGTTTCCTCTCTCATCAAGTTCAATTTCAGCATCATCGCTTAAATAATGCTCAGGCGAAACAAAACCCATTGAAAGTAGCACCAGTTGGGTGTCCCAAATCTTTTCAGTATTTGTAATTTCATTTAACTGACCGTTTTCAAATTCAACATTAACTGTTTTTATTCCACTAACATTACCTTCTTTGTCTTTTATGAAAGACTTTGTTAGTAACTGATATCGCCTTGGGTCTTTACCATATACTGATGTTGCTTCTTCATGACCATAATCAACCCGATAAATAATTGGCCACTCCGGCCAAGGGTTTTTTTCGGCACGGTCAAGAGGCGGTTTATTCATAAGTTCGAAATTAACTATAGATTTGGCTCCCTGTCTCAATGCCGTTCCAATACAATCGGTACCTGTATCTCCACCGCCAATCACGACAACATCTTTATTTTTTGCCGAGAACTGGTCTTTGTTAACATCTCCATGATCTAGAAGGCTCTTATAGTTTTCTTTCAAGTATTCCATTGCAGGATATATACCTTTTGCTTCACGATTTTCAGCAGGCAAATCACGCGCTTTTGTAGACCCAGTAGTAAAAACAATTGCATCAAATTTAGTCCTTAATTCTTCAACCATAAGATCTCGGCCAATATTTGCGTTGGTAATGAACTCAACACCTTCGCTTCTTAACAAATCAATACGACGATTCACAACATCTTTCCCTAGCTTCATATTTGGAATGCCATACATCAAAAGACCACCAATCCTGTCACTTCTCTCGTAGACAGCAACCGAATGTCCCATTTGATTAAGTTCATCTGCAGCAGCTAGTCCAGCAGGCCCAGAACCAACGATAGCAACTTTCTTTCCTGAATAGTCAGATACTTTTCTTGGACTGATCCATCCCTCATCAAAACCTTTATCGACGATACTTTGCTCGATATTTTTGATAGTTACTGCAGGATTATTCATTCCTAGAACGCATGCCCCTTCACAAGGTGCAGGACAAACACGACCGGTAAACTCTGGAAAATTATTGGTTTTATGGAGCCGTTCTAAAGCATCTCTCCAAGAGTCGTTGTAAACGAGGTCATTCCATTCAGGAATCAGGTTATCAACAGGACAGCCGTCTGCCGATTGACAAAAAGGCACGCCACAATCCATACATCTTGCACCTTGTTGTTGTAATTTTTCAGAATCATGAATACCTGTAAAAATCTCGTCATAATCCTTAATTCTTATTTCTACGTCACGATAGGGCTCTATTTCTCTATCTAATTCTAAAAAACCAGTAACTTTTCCCATTATTTTCTTTCTTACAAAAAGCCCTAAATTATGCCATATTATGAGTGAAAAATTTCGATAAAAACTCAACAACAGTTGCTATTTAGATCACTTTTATAAAGAATATATACTTAAAAGCTAGTTGTTTTTTAGACAAGCAAGATAATAAATACAGTATTCGTTGAGATTACTATTTAGAACTAATATAAACCATCTGATACCTTGTATGTAAGAAAGAATCTCTGTATAATCTTGCGATTTTCAAGAACCAAAAAAGGATTACAAAGTGAATTTAATTGATCAAATTGAAGGCGAACAACTAAGATCTGATATTCCTGATTTTTCCTCAGGTGACACTGTTGTGGTTCAAGTTAAGGTTCGTGAAGGGAATCGCCAAAGATTACAAGCCTTTGAAGGTGTTGTTATTGCTAAAAAGAACCGTGGATTAAATTCAGCTTTTACCGTCAGAAAAATCTCTCATGGTGAAGGTGTAGAAAGAGTTTTTCAGACACACTCGTCCATGATAGACAGCATCTCTGTTAAAAGAAGCGGTAAAGTCAGAAAAGCTAAACTATACTACCTGAGAGGTTTAACTGGTAAGGCTGCTCGTATTAAAGAGAAGCTCAAAAAAAAGTAAATTAGTTTCTCTCTCTATCATAGTGCCAGTTCAGCTGGCATTTTTTTTGCCCTACTTTAACTACACTAAAGTAGAATGATGCTCATGGACACGGAGCTCATAAATAGATTTATTGATTACTATTGGTTGACTACAGGTGCAAGTAAAAATACTCTGTCTGCCTATCGGTCTGACCTAAATATTTTTAATGAGTGGCTTCAAGACAAAGATATCACTCTAGTCAATTCAAAACACATACAAAACTACTTTGAGGCTAGACAAAAAAATGGCATTGGAGCTTCAACTCAGGCAAGAATATTGACATGTCTACGCCTCTTTTATCATTACCTACTCGTAAATAAGGTCATAAATATTGACCCAACATCAAAACTCCACCACCCAAAACAAGAAAAGAAACTACCTGTCTTTTTAAATATTGAAGAAGTAGAAAAACTCCTTGAGGCACCAGCTCTAAATAGTATTCTTGGCCAACGTGATCGAGCGATGCTTGAACTTTTATACTCT
>CAJWTP010000002.1 GCA_913047325.1 uncultured Gammaproteobacteria bacterium | reverse complement strand
TTTTGCTACTCTAGCCGCCCCATGCCCATATGCATCAGCCTTTATAATTGCAATTGCTTTTGAAGAGGGCGCCAGAGATTTGGCATAAAGAAAGTTACGCTTTATGGATTCGAGATTGATTGTAGCGGTGCATGCTCTAGCCATATGTTAATCTACACTAGTTGGCAGGAAGATAGCGACTCATTTCAATGCCCTCTAAAGAGATTTTTGGTTCATTATTAGAAATAATGTCGGCAATCAGCTTTCCTGAACCAGCCGACATAGTCCAACCAAGCGTGCCATGCCCTGTGTTCAGGTATAGATTGGGATAAGGTGTTTTACCAATGATTGGCGGTCCATCTGGGGTCATTGGTCTTAGCCCTGTCCAAAATTCATCGTCACTTTTCATGTCTGCTGCCAGAGGAAATAGATCGCCAAATGAGTGGCGAATAGTGGCGCGTGATTTTTCTCTTAAGTCTAGATTATGGCCCGTTAATTCAGCGGTGCCAGCTACCCTTACCTTGTCTCCCAATCTTGTGATGGCAACCTTATATGTCTCATCCAGAAGGGTTGATTGTGGAGCATCTTCTTCATTAACTATAGGCAGAGTTACTGAATATCCTTTAACAGGGTAGACTGGAATATTTATGCCAATAGGGCTAAGCAATTGTGGAGAATAGCTGCCCAGTGTTACTAGATATTTGTCTGATGTTAACTCTCCTCGGTCAGTTTCAATTCCAGATATTTCCTTATTCTTTAGATTTAACTTTTCTATGTTTACTCCGAATTCAAATTTAACGCCCATTTCGATACATTTTTTTTGAAGTTCGTTTGTAAATAAAAAACAATTTCCTGTTTGGTCGCCGCCAAAATATAGGCCTCCGGCAATTTTATCTTTTACGTGACGAAGTCCCGGCTCTTTAGCTATACAGCCGTCAATATCTAGAATATTGTATTTGACTTTAAATTTATCTAATACCGCGATATCTTTTCTTGTCTCAGCTATCTGTTTGTCGGTTCTCAAAACCTGTAATAAACCTTTTTTCCTTTGTTCATAATCGATATTAGTTTCACTTTCTAACTCGTTTAAGCATTGTTTAGAATAATTTGAAATTCTAAGCATACGGGTTTTGTTGATCATATAGCTCTTATGATTGCAATTTTTCAGCATTTGATAGATGAATTTAATTTTTTTAATATCAAAATATGGGTTTATTACAAGCGGCGGATGTTTACTGAACGTCCATTTTAGCGCTTTAATTGGAATCCCTGGGGCCGCCCATGGTGAAGACATTACATAAGAAAGTTGACCTGCATTTGCATGACTAGTCTCAAGTGCCACATTATTTTGCCTATCGACAACTGTTACTTCATGGCCCTCTTTAGCTAGGAAGTAGGCTGATGTGGTGCCGATAACGCCACTTCCAAGGATTAATATTTTCATCTAATTTAAAATATTATAAAAAAAAGAATTTTAGCACTATGAGTAAACTAAATCATGTAATTGTATAATCAGAATTAATTATTAACTACAGAAATATAGATTCACTTAATAGAGATATTTTACGGATAATTTTGGTATGATTTGTCATAGCTAATAATTAACTGTTGACTTGAAAAAAAGCTCTAGGTTAAAATGGCTCTCTTTTATTTTTATATGTTCATATTATGTTTGATAAATCTTTAGATTTGATTGATATAGACCCTGAAATCGCAAAAGCAATGAGTGCAGAAGAAGCTCGTCAAGAGGCCCATATTGAATTGATTGCATCAGAGAATTACACCACCCCAGCTGTAATGATGGCTCAAGGTTCGCAATTAACCAATAAGTATGCCGAGGGCTACCCATATAAGAGATATTACGGTGGTTGTGAACATGTTGATGTGATCGAGCAGCTTGCTATCGATAGAGCTAAGGCATTATTTGGTGCAGATTATGCAAATGTTCAGCCACACTCCGGTTCACAAGCTAATGCCGCCGTATTTCAAGCATTAGTAGTTCCAGGAGACACTATTCT
This sequence comes from uncultured Gammaproteobacteria bacterium, assembly GCA_913047325.1. Classification (GTDB taxonomy): domain Bacteria; phylum Pseudomonadota; class Gammaproteobacteria; order PS1; family Pseudothioglobaceae; genus Pseudothioglobus. The sequence goes on along the minus strand of CAJWTP010000002.1, from coordinate 87,662 downwards.
GGGAATGAGTTTAGCGCATGGCGGACACCTTACACATGGCGCCGCTCCTTCTTTCTCTGGGAAGAATTTTAATGCGATACAGTATGGTCTAAATGCTGATACTGGTGAAATTGATTATGACGAGGTCGAAAGGCTTGCACATGAACACAATCCAAAAATGATTATTGCTGGTTTTTCGGCTTATTCGAGAGTTGTTGATTGGGCAAGATTTAGAGCTATTGCAGATGCAGTTGGAGCATATTTATTTGTTGATATGGCTCATGTCGCAGGACTCATAGCAACAGGGGATTATCCTTCGCCGATACCTTTTGCAGATGTGGTTACCACCACCACACATAAAACGCTAAGAGGACCTAGAGGAGGGCTGATTCTTGCCAGAGCAAATGAAGAGATAGAAAAAAAACTAAATTCAGCAATATTTCCTGGTATTCAAGGTGGTCCCTTGATGCATATCATTGCCGCCAAGGCAATATCCTTTAAAGAGGCAATGGGAGAGGAATTTAAGGTTTACCAAAAGCAAGTAGTATGTAACGCTAGAGCGATGGCCGATGTATTTATTAGTCGAGGCTATGAAGTTATCTCAGGTGGTACCGATGACCACTTATTCCTTGTCAGCTTTATAGCCCAGGGTTTGACGGGGAAAGCTGTTGATGCAGCCCTAGGTTCTGCCCATATTACTGTGAATAAAAATGTAGTACCGAACGATCCTCAATCTCCTTTTATTACAAGTGGCATTCGTATTGGTACCCCGGCAGCGACAACGCGGGGATTTAATGAAAAAGATTGTAGCGATCTTACTCACTGGATTTGTGACATATGTGACGACCTCGACAATGACAAAATTGTTGAAGAAGTTAGAGTCAAAGTTGAAAGCCTATGTGCAAAATATCCTGTCTATAATTAAATAGATGCGCTGTCCATTCTGCCAATCGGACGATACAAAAGTGCTAGACACAAGATTGCTTGATGATGGCTCGCAAGTTAGACGCCGTCGCGAATGTATAGCCTGCGGTGAAAGACATTCAACAAGAGAGACTGTCGACCTTAATTTGCCAAGACTTATAAAAAGTGACCAATCCAGGCAGTTATTTAATGAGGAAAAATTACGCTCTGGTCTACTAAAGGCACTTGAAAAAAGGCCTGTTGAAACAGCAAAAATAGAACTTGCAATTCAAAAAATTCAACGCAAATTGATGGCACAAAATGATCGCGAAGTTTTGTCTTCAGTTGTGGGAGAATGGGTCATGGAAGAACTTCACGAGCTCGATGAAGTTGCCTATATTCGTTTTGCCTCGGTCTACCGTCAATTCCAAGACATTGAAGCCTTTAAGAGTGAAATAGATAAACTAATGAAAAAATAGTAATGCCTTTCATCGAAAGGCATAATGGTTTTATAATTTTCATTGATTAGGTTGGCATCTCGGTTACCATATTAATTTAAACTATATACACATGGCTAAAACAAAAGTAGAGTTTGTATGCAGAGAGTGCGGCGCATCGCATTATCAATGGGGTGGTCAATGTTTATATTGCAGGGAGTGGAATACATTAGAAGAGGTAGTTCTTTCTCAGTATAGCAGCTCAAAATCTTCTGCCCTTAAAGACCTTCCGCCATCACAAGTCCAGAACCTTTCTGAAGTAGAGACGCAAGCTAAATCGAGATACAGTACTGGTTTAAGTGAGCTTGACAGAACTTTGGGAGGAGGCCTGGTTGATGGCTCTGTAGTCCTCATAGGTGGAGACCCTGGCATTGGTAAATCAACCCTTATCTTGCAAGCTCTAGCCTTTGCCAATCAATCACATACTACGCTTTATGTTAGTGGAGAGGAGTCATCTGAACAGATAAGCGGTAGGGCGGTTCGTCTTGGAATTAAGGAAGACATACTATTCGTAAGCGAAACCTACCTAGAAAAAATACTCAAGATTACCCAGGATGTGCAGCCAAAGATTATCGTAATAGACTCCATTCAGACTATGGTAACAGATCAGTCAAATTCAGCTCCAGGTTCAGTCGCCCAAGTTAGGGATTGCGCCGCTCAGCTTACTCAATACGCTAAGCAAACTAGCACAATTTTGCTCATGATTGGCCATGTAACTAAGGGAGGTGCAATTGCTGGGCCGCGCATTTTGGAGCATATGGTTGATGCTGTCTTGTATTTTGAGGGAGATTCTGGTGGTCGCTATAGAGTTATCAGAGCAGTGAAAAATCGCTTCGGTGCGGTGAATGAAATTAGTGTATTTGCGATGAGTAAAAAGGGTCTCCAACAGATCAGCAATCCTTCTGCAATTTTCCTTTCCAACCAAAATAACCCATCCCCAGGATCCATGGTTATGGTCACCCGTGAAGCGACTAGGCCATTACTAATAGAGATTCAGGCGCTCGTAGATCAATCTAACGGTCCTGCAAAAAGAGTTAGCGTCGGGTTAGACCAGAATCGTCTCTCTCTGCAACTTGCAATACTTCATAAGCATGGAGGAGTTGCAACCTTCGATCAGGATGTTTTTGTTAATGTTGTTGGAGGAATCAGGGTCAACGAAACCGCATCTGATCTAGTGGTTATGCTTGCCATCGCTTCTAGTCTTAGAGATAAAGTTATTCCTAGCAAATGGATTGCCTTTGGAGAGGTCGGCTTAACCGGCGAGGTTCGTCCTGTATACAACGCCTCCGAACGTCTATCTGAGGCTCAAAAACAAGGCTTTAGTGTTGCAATAATCCCTAAAGCAAATGCTCCGAAAAAGTCGCCAAACGGCCTAAAAATCGTTGCGGTAGAGTATCTATATCAAGCCATAAAATATTTGCTAGAAAGCAAATAAATTATTTATTTATAAATCGATCCCTTGCTGGGCTCTTATATTCTCACTAAATGCGTGCTTAATATTTTTTACTTCGCTAACCGTATCAGCAATTTCAATTAAATTCTTACTCGCAGCTCTGCCAGTGATAACCACGTGTTGATTCTTTGGTCGTCCAGAAAGGGCTTTTATGATAGATTTTTCGTCAATATAGTTGTAGCTAACCATGTAGGTGATCTCGTCCAATACCACAAGACCTATTTCAGGGTCGTTTAGAAAATTCTTTGCCTCGACCCATGCTTCGAGCGCTTTTTCCATATCAAGCTGTTTGTTTTGGGTGTCCCAAGTAAAGCCAGCTTTCATAAGAAAAATGCTAACCCCTTTTTGGTTCTTCAAAAAAATATCTTCGCCAGAAGCCTGTTCTCCTTTTAGAAATCGAACAACGCCAACCTTCATGTCATATGCCAATGACCGACAAATCATACCCATTGCTGATGAAGACTTGCCCTTGCCGTTGCCAGTCAGCAAAACAATAATCCCCTTGTCAATATTGGCGGCATCGATACGAGAATCAATATATTCCTTTTTTCGTTGCATACGTTTTTTGTAAGAATTATCCATATCTCAAGCTTTACTCAATTCCATACAACATTATCAATTATTTTATTGTTAATAAACCCTTAAAAGGTGTGGGAAATTCCTAAATTTATATTACGACCAAGAGTGTTATAGCCCTGAGCCATTTCATAGTCTTTATCTAATGCATTATTTATATTAAGAAAAACACTCAAATCTTCATTGAAGTCATAACTTGTACTTAAGCTTAGTAAGCCGTAGCCGCCAAGCTTGCCGTTTGAATGGTTATCCTTGTCCCAAACCCATGATTTAGCGCTCCAATTAACACTTCGCTTCCATTTGCCACTTGTTTTTGACAAATTAACTCCAATAGAGCGGTTTGGTCTTCTGCCTTTCTGTAAGTTGGTCGACTTGTTGATGGCTTGATTGAAATCAATATTGACATCAAGCTGCCAGCCTAACAATTCTGTGTCAAGAGTCAATTCAGCTCCCTTAATGTCAACAGTGCCGTCATTTCTATAATAAGCATTGTCTGTGAGCCAGTTGCTATCCGGATCTAGATACGTAAATGCGTCACTCACTTTACTTTTATACAGCTTCACCCCAGTTGTGCCCCAACCGTACTCTTTTATTAAGCCCAGTTCAAAGTTCTTTGAGCGCTCGGGCTTAAGGTCTGTTTGGCCCTGAGTTATATTTAAATTGTTTTTGTAGTGATCAGGCAAATTTGTCGCACTCCCATAAGATCCATTGACTCTTAGTGAACTACTAAGATCTTTAGCCCAATTGAAATTATAAGTGTAATGGGTGCTGAACTTGTCATGATCAACTATCCTGGCGCCAATTGATAATTCGTTATCAATAATCAAACCCTGCCACTGAGAAAATAGGTCGCTATGTTTTATATTTTTTGAATTCGCTATGTCTTTATCAACGCTGTTTGAAAGCCCAACCGATAATTTACTGTAATCAAAGTCAAGCTCGTTAATTAGTGAAACAGTATTAAGCTTGTACTTATCGCCTCTGCGCTGAGTATTTTGATTCATATAATCAAACTTTGTTGCAAATCTATCACTAAATTTATGGCTAACTCCAACATTGAATTGTCTGAGATTATTGTCTGGCTTTGGAGTGCCCCATGTGTCATCATATTCAATAATAGCCTTGGTGTTCATGATGTTAAGATTAACAGAAGTTTTATCAGAAACTTCAGTGCCGATGTTTATTCCAACCGTAGTTCTGTCAATAGGATCTAGGTCGCCGTCTCCAGTTGCATCAATCCCATCTGTATGAAAATCAGTTAGGGCAATATCCATATAGCCAGTGTCACTTTTAAAGTAAGAATTCAGATTGATTTTATTTGTATCATTTGATCCATAAGAAATGTCAATTCTATTTCTGCTGATTGAGTTGACATCTTTGTCTGTAAACACGTGAATAATGCCTCCAATTGCGCCAGGTCCATAAAGTGAAGAAAAAGGACCTTTAGTAATCTCGATTCTCTCTATTTGATCTAGCGGTATTACATCTAGGTTTGGCTGGCCTCCGGTAATTGTTACCTTGTTACCGTCCAGTAGTAGCAAGGTATGGCTGGATTCGTTACCACGAATACGCAGAGCGGTTAGATTTCCCTGGCCACCTTCAAAGGAAACTGCATGAATACTTTCTAAAAGCCCTGTAAAAGTTCTTTTGCCAGTCCTTTTGATGTCTGATTTACTGAGTTTTATTGTGGTAGCAACTGGCCCAATGATTGGTGCTGAAGTTCTGTATTCAGTGTTTAAAGATATTTTTATTGGCCCTATCAAGGCGTTTGCAGTGTTAGGAATTTGAATAGTTAAAACCAAAATAGTTGCAAGGATATTTTTGATAATCATGATTACCTCTATTAATTTAAAAAAAAGGCATCAGAAAAAATATCGTAAAGAGATACACTCTATGACACCACCCATCGTAGCTGTTAATAAAGTTTGAAATGTATCGGACTTATCTATTCAAGAAACACCGTTGCGAGGGCAGTGTCGGATTCTTACCGACTTCCATGAAATCAAACTGTGCGAATTATATTCATAAATAAGATCAATTGCAATCTTTTATTAATGAAAATATAAAAGGATTAATTAACACCGCTAAATCGCAGAAAAACAATACTCGGTCTATTTTTAAAGTCTTAGGTAAAATGGTACGATTTGTCAAAATAAGGAACATTTGATGAGTGAAGTTTTTAACTTCAGCGCTGGTCCTGCGGCTTTGCCGAGAGCTGTCCTTGAGCGATTAATAAACGAATTACCGGAATTTAGGGATGCTAGAGCATCTGTTATGGAGATCTCTCATAGAGGTGAAGATTTCATGGCGCTGGCAAAAAAATCCGAACAGGATTTAAGAGACTTAATGAATATCCCAAATAATTACAAAGTATTGTTTTTGCAGGGTGGCGCCCAGCAGCAATTCTCAATGGTCCCAATAAATCTTCTGAGAGGTAAGGAAATTGCTAACTACGTTAACACCGGTCACTGGTCTGAGAAAGCGATCCTTGAGGGATCTAGATACTGCAATGTTAACGTTTGCACGGATAGTACAAGTAATGGATTTACCGACATTGAAGATTTTTCGTCTTGGAAAATTAATCCTGATGGCGCCTATCTTCATTACACGCCAAACGAGACTATCGCAGGGCTTGAGTTTGATTTTATCCCTGAAGTTGATATGCCAGTTGTTGCCGACATGTCATCGTCAATTTTGTCTTCACCAATTGATGTTTCTAAGTATGGTTTAATCTATGCTGGGGCCCAAAAAAATATTGGCATTTCAGGTCTAACCGTTGTCATTGTAAGGGATGATTTATTGGGAAAAGTTGTCGAGCAGCAACCAGTTTTGTTTGATTACTCTACTCAAGCAAATAATGACTCTATGTATAACACTCCTTGTACTTTTGCATGGTACACAGCTGCACTTGTATTCGAATGGTTAAAAGAGCTTGGCGGGGTTGATGCCATTCATCGGCAAAATGAAAAGAAATCGAAGCTACTCTATAATGCAATCGATTCAAGTGATTTTTACTCAAATAATGTGGCCGCCCGGTTTCGCTCCAGAATGAACGTGCCTTTTTTTACTCCTAACCCTGAACTGGACAAGTTGTTTATTAAAGACGCATCGAATGAAAATCTTTTGGCTCTTAAGGGTCATCGATGGGTTGGTGGTATAAGGGCAAGCATATATAATGCAATGAGCATCGAAGGGGTTGAGGCTTTAGTATCCTTTATGCGCGATTTTGAAAGAAATTCTGGCTAGTAGTATTACTATGCTTAATGATTGCCATCTAACTCACTAAATCTAATAAAATTCACAATTAGAATGAAAGATAAAAAACTCGAAAACCTAAGAACGGAGATTGACAATCTGGACCAAAAAATTCAGTTGCTCATTGCTTCGCGCGCAGAACTAGCAAAAGAGGTTGCCAAAGTAAAAAAAGAGGCGAACACGCAGAGTGCATTTTATCGTCCTGAAAGGGAGGCCCAGGTCCTTAACCGTGTGATTAAGAGAAACAAAAGCTTACTTAAAGATAAAGATATTGCATTAATCTTTAGAGAAATAATGTCAGCCTGTCTGGCGCTTGAGCAACCACTGAAAATTGCATTCCTCGGCCCAGAAGGAACATTCACACAAGAAGCTGCACTTAAACACTTCGGACATGGCGTGTCGACTCTTGATTGTGGCAGTATTGATGAAATTTTTCACCAAGTTGAGACTGATAATGCTCATTATGGCGTTGTTCCAATTGAAAATTCATCCAATGGCGTAATAGGGGCGACGCTCGATATGCTTTATAGTCATGACTTGAATATTTGTGGAGAAGTTGAAATCGCCGTATCACACCAGCTGATGATGCAGGATCAGTCACAAGATATAAAAATAATTTACGCTCACCAGCAAGCACTAGATCAATGTAGACGCTGGCTATCAAATCATCATCCACGAACCGAGTTACATTCAGTGGCTTCAAACGCACTCGCCGCACGCATGATAAAAGACGAACCTAATGCCGCTGCTATTGCCTCTGAAACTGCACTTAGCCTGTATGGCTTGCAACGTGTGGCAAAAAACATTGAAGACAAGGCTGGAAATGTAACCCGTTTTATTGTAATCGGCAAAGATAGTGTGCCAGCTGGTGATGAAGATAAAACTTCGCTGCTTGTGGTCACAAGGCATGAATCTGGCGCCTTGTTTGAGTTGTTAGAGCCATTCAAAAAACAAAACATAAACATGCTGCAACTTGCAAGGCATCCCATTCCTGGCGTCAAATGGGAATACCTATTTTTTGTCGATATTGAGGGTCACCAAGAAGACGAGAAAGTTATAAAGGCTCTTTCAGAGATTGAAGAGCGTGTTTCAAAATTAAACATCCTTGGATCATACCCAGTCGCAATTTTATGAACGTCTGCGAATCAATTCTTGGTTTAAATCCATACCAAGGAGGAAAGCCAATAGAGGAACTTAAGCGCGAACTAGGATTGAAGCATGTAATTAAACTGGCTTCAAATGAAAATCCTTTGGGCGCTAGCTCAAACGTTAAACAAGCAATAAACTGTTCACTAGAGGAAATTCATCGTTATCCAGACGGCAACGGCTATGATTTGAAAGTAGCACTAAGCAAGCACCTTGGTATTGAAATTGACACAATTTCGCTTGGAAATGGCTCTAACGAGTTATTGGAGTTAATAGCAAGAGTTTTTGTATGCAAACCAACGGATGAGGTAGTTTTTTCTCAATACGCTTTTGTAGTTTACCCATTAGTAACTCAAGCTCTAGGCGCTACGGCAAAGATTGCGCAAGCTCAGAACTTTGGCCATAATTTGGATGCAATGTTAGAAATGATTGGGAGTGAGACGAAACTTATCTTCATCGCTAACCCCAACAACCCTACAGGCACACTGTTAACTGAAAGTGAAGTATATAATTTTTTGTCTAAAGTTCCAACTCACATACCTGTTGTTCTTGACCAAGCTTACTACGAATACTTAGATATCAAAGACCAAGCCATTGGCTGGTTAAATGTTTTTGATAACCTTATAATAACGCGTACCTTTTCGAAGGCTTATGGATTGGCGGGTCTAAGGGTCGGATATTCTGTAAGTAGGCCAAATATTGCTGACTACATTAACCGAGTTAGAGAGCCATTCAATGTAAACCGAAGCGCCCAAATTGGAGCCATTGCTGCCTTAAGTGACATTGACTATTTGCAAGAATCTGTTCGTTCCAATGCAGAAGGCTTAAAACAACTAGAAGAGGGCTTTAAAAGTTTAAATTTAAACTATATTAAGTCTTCAGCAAATTTTATAGCTGTCGAGTTTGATAATGCGCTACAGACCTACGAAAAGCTTTTGAAGGAAGGTGTAATTGTAAGGCCCATCGAGATGCCAAATTTCCTCAGAATCTCAGTTGGCACAGTAGAAGAGAATGTTTACTTAATACAAGCTTTGAAAAAAATATTATGATGGAAAAAATATGCATTATAGGTGTCGGTTTAATCGGCTCATCTTTAGCAAAGGCCCTTAAAAACACAGGCCAAGCAAAATTAATCTGTGGTTATGGCAGGGATGCTGCTAGGCTTGAAAAAGCAAAAGAACTTAACATTATCGATGAATACTTTACCGAACCTAAAGCGGCAATAATCGACTCCGACATTGTCATTATCGCAACCCCTGTTGGGAGCTTTGAGGAAATACTTAGAAGCATTAAGCCTTATCTTAATAATGACACCCTTATAACCGATGTCGGGAGCACTAAGAGAAGCGTTATTGATGTTGCGGAAAAAGTTTTTGGCAGCCTGCCGAGTAATTTTATTCCCGCTCATCCAATCGCTGGAAAAGAAAAAAGTGGTTTCGAGGCGTGCGACGATGAATTATTTGTTAATAAAAAAGTTATCATTACACCTATAGGAAGCAATGACGATGAGAGTATAAGTCGAGTACAAAATATGTGGGAAAGAGTAGGTTCTGAGGTTGACTTTATGACTCCTGAATCGCATGACGAATTACTCGGAATGACTTCACACCTCCCACATATGTTGGCTTTTTCGCTGATGAGTTACCTGATTGGTCAAAATCCCAAGGCTTCGATCTATGCTGCCGGCGGTTTTAGAGATTTCTCTAGAATCGCCTCTGGCGACGCTGTTATGTGGCGAGATATTTGTCTCAATAATAAAGATGAAATTATTGCCCATATAAAGGGGTATCAAAAAACTTTAAATGTACTTTCTGAGGCTATTGATAATGACGATATGGAGCAATTAGAGTCTATATTCCACAATGCCAAGGCTACACGTGATTCATGGATAGATTAAGGTTTATTGATGAGTAGCTTTCTAGTATCTCCATGCAATTCATTAAGCGGTGTCATCGCTATACCTGGGGACAAGTCTATTTCTCATCGGGCAATTATGTTGGGGTCTATTGCGAATGGGGTCACCAAGGTGAGTGGCTTTCTAGAGGGTAACGACAGTTTAGCCACCTTGAAGTCATTTCAACAAATGGGTGTTGATATTGAACGCTTGGGTTCAAACGTTACAATTAATGGCGTAGGAATGCATGGTTTAAGAGCCCCTGGAAAGCCTATTGATTTAGGGAATTCTGGTACCTCTATGCGCTTGATGGCAGGTTTGCTCAGTGCCCAAAGTTTTGACTCTGAACTCTGTGGTGATGAGTCTTTATCAAAAAGACCAATGGATCGAATTATCGAGCCTTTGCGTCAAATGGGTGCAAAAATTGAAGGTCATAATTCTAAACCACCGCTCACTATTTCTGGCAATCAACCATTAAGACCTATTACTTATGAATTACCGGTCGCCTCTGCACAAATAAAATCTTGCCTTTTATTGTCAGGCTTGTATGCAGAGGGAGAAACCTGCATAGTTGAGAATGTAACTACCAGAGACCATACTGAAAGAATGTTGAGAGGTTTTGGCTATCAAGTGAATTGTTCTGATAATTGCATTACGCTTGATGGTGGTGGCGAGTTGAAGGCTTGTGACATCGATATTCCCAGTGATATTTCTTCGGCAGCTTTTTTTATGGTGGCTGCTAGTATTGCAAGGGATGCTGATTTAACACTTAAAGCTGTCAACATTAATCCAACTAGAACTGGAATTATCGAAATACTTCAGCTTATGGGGGCTAACATAACTCTAAGCAATGAATCAGAGATGGCAGGCGAAATGATTGCCGATATCCAAATTCGCTCTGCTGATTTGAAAGGAATTAGAATTCCCAATGAGCTTGTGCCTTTGGCGATTGACGAGTTTCCAGTTCTTTTTATTGCAGCAAGTTGCGCTGACGGAGAAACTCTACTCACCGGTGCAAAAGAATTGAGAGTGAAAGAGTCAGATAGAATTCAGGTTATGGCTGATGGGTTAGCAGTTCTAGGCATTAAGACAGAAGTTTTGGATGACGGAATTCGCATACAGGGCGGGCAATTTACCAAACCAAACACTTCGATAAAATCGCATCACGACCATCGTATTTCAATGTCCTTTGCTGTTGCATCCGTTGCATGTAATTTTGATATCAAAATTGAGGGTGTTGATAACGTTAAAACTTCTTTTCCAAATTTTGTTGAGCTAGCTAACAGAATTGGGATCAATATTAATGAACTTCATTAAGTAAACCATTTAATCGGTTTTGACTTAATGGATATAATGTAACCATTTTGTTCAAGAGAGAAGAATATGACTATTGAAAATGCGGAAGCATTTTTTGCTTGGGACGTCTTAACTTGGTTGTTTGTTGCTATGGCATTGGCAATTGCAATTGTTTTGATTGATCTATTTTTTTTCTCCGGCAAATCAACTACGCAAACCACATCTGAACTATCCTTAGAAAAAAGATCGGGCATATCTAAGTTCTTTAATTTTTTAATTTTTTTGAAATTTTCAAGATCTGAATCACATTCGCATCGACCAAAAGCTGTGCAATGGTCGATAGAGTTATTTCCTGTATTGTTGCTGGTTTTGGTGTTCAGAGGTTTTATTTTTGAGCCCTTTAGGGTTCCTTCAAATTCAATGATGCCAACACTTTTAACTGGCGATTTTATTTTGGTCAACAAATTTGACTATGGATTAAGGTTGCCAATTGTAAATACCAAAATCATTGAATACTCTAAACCTGAAAGGGGGGACGTTATTGTCTTCAGGTACCCCAATTATGGTAGGCAGGATGGCTACTCTGGCACTGACTTTATTAAGCGCGTGATCGCACTCCCGGGCGATATAGTTTCTTATAGCAAAGATCGATTAACTGTAAACGGTAAAGTTATCGGTCAAAGCAAAATTGGCGGCTACAGGGGCGTTGACTCAGGCAAGGGAATGACTGGCTATCGCCATGTCAGAGAGTTAATTGATCTAGCCAACCACGACATTTTACTCCACCCTATGGGTTATTCTCCCGAATTCACTAAAACCACTGTCCCTGAAGGGCATTACTTTGTGATGGGCGATAATAGAGCGCATAGTAGCGACTCAAGGGTCTGGGGTTATGTGCCAGAGGAATACATTCTAGGGAAAGCGGTCGGAATATGGATGCATTGGGACTGGAATCACAATACCATGCAGTTTAGTAGAATAGGGGGGTTTGATTAGCGAGCGCTATAACTTCACTACCTATCACCTACAATTCTTAACGCTTTTAGCAGGTTAGTGGCCTCGTGAACATAGTAATCATTTTTCAGATACTCAACAATATCTTTGTTTTGATCTTCCTTAATTTCATCTTGTATATCAAGAATTTCTTCTTCAGACAGTTCGCTCGGATCGTCAGGAGTTAAATGATTTTTTAAATCTTTTTCTTGTCTTGACAGGTTTAACGATTCCTCTTCCTGGTTTAGCGTGATATTTTCCAGGAATATATCTGGTTTAATTCCAGTAGCCTGTATTGATCTTCCAGAAGGGGTAAAGTAGCGCGCTGTAGTGAGTTTCAAGCCATAGCCATCAGATAAGTCAACGATGGATTGGACTGAGCCTTTACCAAAAGAGGTTTCACCCATAATTACTGCCCGTTTGTGGTCTTGTAGCGCGCCTGCAACAATTTCCGAAGCCGAGGCAGAGCCCTTGTTCATCAACACTACTATCGGTGCGCCATTCAAAATATCTCCTGGCTTCGTAGGGAATGAAGAGTTATTGCTTCGAACTCTCCCTTCGGTATAGACAACTAAGCCATCGTTGTCAATAAATAGATTCGCGATATCAATTGCAGACATCAATAAGCCACCTGGATTGTTCCTTAAGTCAAGAATTATTGAATCCAAAGGGCCATCATTTTCATCTATCAAATCAGACACAGTATCCTTTAACAGTTTAGCGCTAGGAGACTGAAAATCTGAAATACGGATATAGGCTATACCATCATCAAGCAAAAAGCCTCTAACAGACACAATAGTTATAATTTCACGAGTGATTTCAACTTTAAAGGGAACTTTTTCAGCCCTGCCAATGGTCAGCTCAATTGTTGTACCTGGCTCTCCTCTCATCAAATTAACGCCTTCTTCGAGATCCATTTCACGAACACTTTTGTCGCCAATCTTTAAAATGATGTCTCCTGATTGAAGTCCAGCACGATAGGCCGGTGTATCGTCTATTGGCGAAATAATTTGGATTAGATCATCTTTCTGTGTTATCACGATTCCTAAGCCACCAAATTTACCTATTGTGCTTTCACTTAAATCAGCCTGGTCTTTTGGGTCTAGATAACTTGAATGAGGATCAAGACCTTCAACAAGCCCTTTGATGGCATTTTTGAACATTGTCTCATCATCTATTTCATCAACATAATATTGCTGGATTTGAGAGTAAATAAATAAAAATTCATCGACATAGCTTGGAGAATCTAAGTCTAAATTTGAATCATCTGCAATGGAAATTGCTGGAGTCACTGCAAAAAGAATTAACAGTAATAAAAGGGTATTTTTATAGAGTGATGTTAATATTGTCATAATAAATTAAATAATTGCTCAATAAGCCAATATAATGAAATTAAAGTGGAAATTTCGTTATGATTTTACTATTTTTTTGATTTATATTTGTAAAGAAAAGATGAACTTATTTTTTATCTTGAATATTTAAAGAATTGCGTCCGTAGCTCAGCTGGATAGAGTGTCGGCCTCCGAAGCCGACTGTCGGGTGTTCGAATCACCTCGGACGCGCCAATTTATTTAGTCATACCTCATGAGGAGTGTAAATGAATCGTTTATCTTATAAAAGAATAGGAGTTGGGTACCCACTGGTCTTAATTCATGGATACCTAGGAGGACAATCCATGTGGAAATTTCAAGAAGAATTAATGAATTATTATGATTTAATAATGCCATCTTTAGCAGGATATGGAGAGAGTTCACATTTAATCTCTCCATCAACAATAATAGAAAATGCAAATCAAGTATTTGATCTATTAAATTATTTAGGAATAGAAAAGTTTAATTTGCTTGGTCATTCGATGGGCGGCATGGTAGTTCAAGAAATGACCGCTCTATACCCAGGACGCATAAATAAGTTAATTTGTTTTGGTACTGGCTCTATTGGAGTTTTACCAAATAGATTTGAAACTATTGAAGAGTCTAGAGCAAGCATTAAGTCACTTGGTTTAGAACAAGTTAGAAGAAAAATAGCAAAAACATGGTTTGTTGATTATTTAGAGGGTGAAGGATATAAACTGTGCCTTGAAGAGGGGAAAAAAGCTACAACACAAGCTGCACTTGCTAGCCTTGATGCTTGGGAGGGTTGGGATGGTAAAGCAAAGCTAAAACATATTAAATGCCCAACACTTATTATTTGGTCAACTAAGGATCGTTCCTATGATTGGGCTCAGCAAGAAATTTTAAGAAATGGAATAGCAGATTCTCGAATTAAGATAATTGAAAACTGCGCCCATAATTCGCACATGGAAGAACCATTATTATTTAATAAGTTAATTAAGGATTTTCTACTTTAATAGTAAGATTAAATATCTAACCTCAACTTTTATCAGAATTGAGATTGTGTCAGCAGACTAAACCGGTTTGACAAACATACCAACATCAGAGAGTTCAGTTTCAGTGCGTTTGATATAGTCCAGAATTCTCTTCTCGCCTTTGGAGATCAACTTGGAAACTAGCATTTCAGAAAAAGCAACAAAGGGTATAAAGCTTGGTAATAATGTTTGTGAGTGGTTGCCAAGTGAAATCAATTGAGTCGCATCTGGTACGATATTTGCGATAATTTCATTCGTTAAAACAAGTATTTTTGGTTGTCTTTTAACAATTTGATTAATTGCAAATTTACTTGACTGAGATAATGGAGAAATTCCAAATACAAACACTAAATCGTTGTTATCCATACGATTAATTTCGCTTAATAGCATACCTTCTTGATCACGAATCAAATTCACATTAGGCAACATCATGTGAAGCAAATAATGTAAGTAGAAGGCAAGAGAGAAACTACCTCTCATTCCCAAAATATAGATATTTTTCGAGCTTAGGATGTGGTCTAGTAATGGATCTATTTTGTCGTACACTTCGTCATTAAGAACACAATCCATAGTTTGCAACGCAAATTTTTCAAAAGACTGAAAAGATTTATCGGTTTTTTGTTGCTGAATCCTTTGAGCTTTTAGAGTGAAGTGGGAGACAGACTTTTTAGCGTCTTCAATGTAAATATTCTTAAACTCATCATAGCGTTGAAAACCAAGTAGTTTAACCAAGCGCACCAAAGTTGATGGGCTGATTAGTGCCTTTTTTGAAATCTTACGAATAGAATATAGTGGAATTTCAAATGTATTACTAATTAAATATTTGGCAGCTTTTTGCACTTCTTTAGGATAAGTATTAAAATCTAAAGTTAAACGCTCTTTTATCTGCTCAGTACTCAAATTACTTGATGTCATTTTCTTAATTCCTCACATTAACTTTGCTTTTCTACAGCTCACTCTAATTATTTTTTTTTGAAATAGTTACATACTTAAATATATATTTTATGCATTCAATTTATTTTTGTTTTATTCTTTAGATAAGTAGTAACATTGATGATATACTACATTTGTACTTTATTTTATTTAAATGAAACAATTGTACAAAAAATAACTATAAGGAGTAGAAAAAATGAAAATATTAAGTAAGACTTTCATAGCAGGATTAATTGCATTGACTATGTCAATGTCTAGCTATGCAGAAAAAGTTAATATCGGTGATCCAGGTTGGACAGGAGCAACTGCAATTGCTAACTTGCTGTCTGCAGTTATTACTGACAAAATGGGTGGCGAAGTGGAGCTTGTTCCTGGAAACAATACAGCTATATATGGAGCTATTGATAGAAGTAAAGGTGAAATTGAAGTTCACCCTGATATCTGGTTACCTAACCAACAGGCCTACACTAATGACCTAGTTCCTAAGGGAACACTTAGGTTAAGTTCTCTAAGTTACGAAGGGAACCAAGGTTACTGTGTCTCTCAAGATTTTGCAAAAGAGATGAATATAACTTCAATTTTTGATCTTGGTAGACCTGAAGTTGTTGCAGCCATGGATAGTGATGGCAACGGTAAAGGCGAGTTTTGGATTGGTGCTGATGGATGGGCGTCTGCAAATGTAAATGAGGTCAAGGTAAGAGATTACCAACTACTTGATGCTGGAATTGAGCCAATTAGAGCTGCTGAAGCTGTAAAAAATGCTCGAGTATTAGACTCAATTAAGAAAGGCGAAGGTTATGCATTCTATTGCTATAAGCCACACGCTATTTGGGGAATGGCTGATGTTGTTATGTTGACTGAGCCTACTCATGACCCAGAGAAATACATAATGATTCAACCAAAAACTGATGCAGATTGGTATACAAAATCATATGTAGCTTCAAAGGATGCATTGAAGAATATTCAAATTGGTTGGGGTACTTCGTTAGAAGCTAAGTCACCAGCAATTGTTGAGTTTTTCAATAACTTCCAGCTTACATCTGATGATGTTTCATGGCTAGCTTATGAAGTGTCTGTTAATAAGAGAGATCCTGCAGAAGTTGCTAGAGATTGGATGTCTAAAAACGAAGGTACTGTTGATGGCTGGTTAGGTTTATAATTTAACTAGTTCGTCTTAAAACCGGCGTTTTAGGCGCCGGTTTTTTCTTTAAAAATAAATATTATGTCGTCTCAAAACTCTGGAAGCTTCATTGAAATTCAAAATATTTCAAAGATATTTGGAAATACATCTGCAGAAGCCATAGAAGCAATAACTAAAAAGAATATTTCTAAGCAAGATGCTTTAGAGAAGTACAACTCGGTAATTGGCGTCTCCGATGTTTCATTTGATGTTAATCCAGGGGAAATATTCTGCGTCATGGGACTTTCTGGAAGCGGTAAATCAACCCTTGTAAGACATATTAATAGGTTGCTTGAGCCGACACTTGGGAAGATCTTAATTGATGGGCAAGATGTAATGGCATTAGAAAAAAATCAACTTCAAGAATTTAGAAATAAAAAGATTGGTATGGTGTTTCAAAATTTTGCCTTAATGCCCCATCGATCTGTAATTGATAACATTGCTATGCCATTAGAGATTAGAGGTATTAATAAAAATAAAAGATACGCACAGGCGAATGAAATTTTAAATACAGTTGAACTTACAGGGTGGGGTAATAAATATGCACATGAGCTCTCCGGTGGTATGCAACAGCGTGTAGGATTGGCAAGAGCTTTGGCGGCTGATCCTGAGATATTATTAATGGATGAACCTTTTAGTGCCCTAGATCCATTAATCAGAAGGCAGCTTCAAATAGAGTTTATTAAGCTATCAAAAAAATTAAAAAAAACAACAGTCTTTATCACTCATGACCTAGATGAGGCAGTTAAAGTTGGCCATCGTATTGCAATTATGAGGGATGGCAAAGTTATTCAAGTAGGGACCCCTGAAGAAATAGTCATGAAGCCAGAGGATGTTTATGTGGCAGACTTTGTGAAAGGGATTTCAAGACTCGAAGTTGTAAAAGCAAGATCAATTATGAAGCCAATAGATGAATATACTAAGAGTTATGGCGATATTCCAAAAGATGCGGTAAGAATGAATGAAAATGATGTTTTAAGTAGTTTAATTGAAAATTCTGTCGCAAGTGATAAGCCTATTGTTATAACAAATTCAGCTAGTCATGATGTTGGTGTGATATCTCATAAAGATCTACTGGTTTCTATTGTTGAGGGTCAAGATGAGTGAAAATAACTATCTAAATACAAATCGAATTAAAGATTTTGTAAAAACTAATCCTGACTACTATATTCATGAATTTGAGCGAATCAACAATGCCTCAAAGTTTATTTTTTCATTTAATTTAGCAGCCTTTTTATTTGGCTCAACATGGTTTGGAATTAGAAATATATGGAACTGGTCACTGGCATTTTTAATTATTGAAACTTTTGCTATTGTTCAAATTGTTAGGGGCTTCTTTGGAGATATTAGTATAGAGGCTTATAAAAAAATTGATCAAATTCAGTCAACGATTGATTTTCGACAGAAACAGCTCCAAGCTGCAATAGAAAGTAATTCAGACAAAGTTGACATGTTCAGAAGAACGATCAAGTCACTGGAAGATTCAATTGCTGGTTACTTACAAGAGGCTCAACGTATAGAAGCTTCTGGAGTTTCAATTGCCATTGCTGGAATTTTTATATTTATTCTTATAAGAGTGCTACAAGGAGTATTTGCCAATTCAATTTTAGAAAAGAGATTTTCTGAATGGCTTTCAAATAAGCTTATCAGTCCAGGAATGGAATTAATAAATTACCTGTTGAGTATAAGTTTTGCGCTGATAATTATTGTCTTTTCGACAATTCACTATAGTTTTCCAGATTTAGTGAAGCTGTTTGACGTCTTTCCCACTCATCCAGATATAAGGCTTGCCTCAATAGATGGTGTAGAAGGGGCCTTTGATTATGCAGTTATTAAGGGTGATGCTCTTTTTAGTTCTATTACATATGGAATAAGAACCGTACTAGATTCACTGGAGATGCTATTTGTTAAAACACCATGGATTGTGGTCATAAGTGCTATTGTCTTGATGACTGGACTCTCTGCAGGACCAAGAGCAGCGCTCTATTCTCTCTCATTTTTGGCATATATGGGGTTTTTAGGATTTTGGGTTAAAGCAATGACAACTTTGGCTTTATTAGGAACTGCAGCAATTCTTAGCATCTCTATTGGAATACCTCTGGGAATTTATTGTGCTACCAGACCAAAGTTCTATTCATTCATTAGACCAATCATGGACTTTATGCAAACTATGCCTGCATTTGTATTTATGATTCCTGTTATCGCTTTTTTTGGAACCGGAAAGGTTTCTGCAGTAATTATTACAATGATTTTTGGTGGAACTCCTGTAGTTAGGCTTACTGTATTAGGCTTAAGAGGTGTTCCAGAAAGTATTAGAGAGGCAGCCATAGCCTATGGAGCCTCTAAATGGTATCTCTTGACAAAAGTTGATCTACCTCTTGCAATGCCTACTATCCTTGCAGGTGTTAATCAAACTGTTATGTTGAGTTTAGCTATGGTTGTTGTTGCTTCCTTAATTGGCGCTAAAGGTTTAGGTCAAGATGTTTTGGAGGCATTGCAATACGCAAATGTTGGACAGGGCATATTGGCTGGTATCGCTATCTTATTCTGCGCACTAATACTAGATAGAGTAATACAAGGTAAAAAAAGACTGTAAAGATCTTTTTAATATATATAAGTTGAATTAATATGAATGATAAATTTAATAGAATTAATTTAGGGCATTTCCCTACCCCAATAGAGTATTTAAATAATATTTCCGTTTATTTAAAAGGTCCCGATATATATATCAAAAGGGATGATTGTACTGGTCTAGCAACAGGTGGAAACAAAACAAGAAAACTCGAATTTTTAATGCCGGATGCTATTAATAATCAGGCAGATTTAGTTGTAACAGTTGGCGCTGTTCAATCGAATCATACTCGACAGACTGCAGCTGCATGCGCAAAACTTGGTTTGAAATGTCTTATTGTTTTAGAACAAAGATTAACGGAGGCTCCAAATGCTTATATGACATCAGGCAATGTTTTCCTAGAAAAGCTTTTTGGCGCTGAAATAGTAATCTGCCCTATAGACAGAGATGTGAAGGAGTATGCTGAAGAGATAATGAACGAAAGAAAAAATAAAGGCGCAAATCCCTACTATATTCCTGTTGGTGGCAGTAATAGTATTGGACAACTTGGATATGTTGAATGTTTGAGAGAGATTATTGAACACGATAAAGACAACTTATATACTCACATAGTCCTAGCAAGTGGCAGTGGTGGAACTCATTCAGGCATTGTTGCAGGAAAATCATATTACAAAAGCAATATAAAGATTATTGGCATCAGTGTTAAAGACAACAAGTATGACCAAGAAGAAAAAGTTTTTAAACTGGCTCAAGATGGTTGTAAATATATTCAATGCGATGAACCAAAACGTGAATATGTTGAAGTGTTTGATGACTATGTGGGTGGTGGCTATGGTGTTCCAACTAAGGGCATGACTGATGCTGTCAATCTATTGGCAACAAAAGAGGCTATCCTTCTAGATCCTGTTTATTCTGGAAAAGCTTTTGCTGGTTTAATTGACTTAATACAAAATAAGCATTTTAAAGACTCAGACAAAATCTTATTTATTCATACAGGTGGCGCTGTTGCATTACATGCTTATGAATGGGCCTTTTAATTAAAAAAGAGGCAACCTTTTCAAAGTGTAGGAAATACAGGTATGCACTTTCCCGTGCCTGGAATGATAAAAAGAAAACTGTTTTATTTATTGGTTTAAACCCGTCAACTGCTGATGAAAAGATTGACGATCCAACCATACGTAGATGCATTGACTACGCTCAAAACTGGGGATATGGCAGACTTCTAGTGGCTAATCTATTTGCTTACAGAGCGACAAAACCTGCTGAACTGAAAAATGTAAAAAATCCAGTCGGCGATGATAATGATCAACATCTTATAGAACTTTCAAAAAAGGTTGATTTGACTGTTGTTGCCTGGGGCAATGAAGGATCTCTTTTCGATAGAGACAAACAGGTTGTAAAATTAATTCCGAATCTTATGTGTTTAAAGATAAATAAATATGGCCAGCCTGGACACCCTTTATATCAAAAAAAAGATATTGAATTAATCAGATTTAATTGAATAAATAATTACTAAATATCACTCTCAATAAGTGTTTCTTTATTACTGATATTAATTCTTTTTTTCATTTACTTTGGCTTATTGAATAGCTAGTTCTACCTTATAATTTCTCATACATAAATTATGAATTACATTAGCATTGACCCTGTCATCTTTGATTTAGGTTTTGTAAAAATCTATTGGTATGGTGTAATGTATCTATTGGCATTTATCTCGGCCTATTTATTAGCGAAACTAAGAATTAAAAAAAACCACTTATTTACTAATAAGGAGGTTGATGATCTTATTTTTTATGGCGCTTTAGGTGCTGTAATAGGTGGACGTTTTGGCTATCTAATATTCTATAGTTTGCCTAGTTTTTTAGATAACCCTTTAATATTTCTAAGTTTTCAAAATGGCGGCATGTCTTTTCATGGCGGCTTCATTGGGGTATTACTTTCAATGATGTTATTGAATCGCAAAACCGGCAAAACATTTTTTCAAACAACAGACTTCATAGCGCCATTGGTGCCTCTAGGCCTATTTTTTGGCAGGATTGGGAACTATATCAATGGCGAGCTATGGGGTAAGACTACTAGTAGCTATTGGGGGGTGTATTCCCCTGATTATCTTGGTGAGTGGGCATATCGCTATCCAACACAACTTTTTGAGGCGATTTTGGAGGGTATATTGCTTTTTGCGATTTTATGGCTGTTTACCAATAAATCTCGACCATTGATGACTCCATCATCTTTATTCTTGATACTTTATGGGCTCTTTAGATTTATAATTGAATTTATTAGAATGCCGGATACTCAGCTAGGATATTTAGCCTTTGAATGGCTAACTATGGGTCAATTATTGAGCTTACCAATGATTATTATTGGCATATTTATATTTTATAAAGCACAACTTACAGGAAAACAATTATGAAACAGTATTTAGACTTTTTGCAACTTGTCAGAGAAAATGGAGCCGTTAAAACTGACAGAACCTCTACCGGTACATTGAGTCATTTCGGGCACCAGATGCGCTTTAATCTGAATGACGGCTTTCCATTGGTTACAACTAAACGCATACACTTACCTTCAGTTGTCCATGAATTGCTATGGTTTCTCAAGGGCGATACTAATATTCGGTATCTTAATGACAAAAATGTCAATATCTGGAACGAGTGGGCCGATGAAAACGGCGAATTAGGGCCAGTGTATGGAGCTCAGTGGCGTCGCTGGAAGGGTGCAG
Source organism: uncultured Gammaproteobacteria bacterium (assembly GCA_913047325.1). Classification (GTDB taxonomy): domain Bacteria; phylum Pseudomonadota; class Gammaproteobacteria; order PS1; family Pseudothioglobaceae; genus Pseudothioglobus. The sequence goes on along the minus strand of CAJWTP010000002.1, from coordinate 65,898 downwards.
ACGGTAAAGATATTGATCAAATTTCTGAAGCAATTAGGTTAATCATTAATTCGCCCGACTCTAGAAGAATTATTGTTTCGAGCTGGAATGTGGGAGAGCTCTCAAATATGGCCTTGCAGCCTTGCCATGCACTTTTTCAGTTCTATGTTGTAAACAATCGCTTGTCTTGTCAACTGTATCAGCGTAGTGCAGATATTTTTCTTGGGGTACCATTTAATATCGCCTCTTACGCGCTACTTACACATATGGTGGCACAGCAATGCAGTCTTGATGTTGGTGATTTTGTCTGGAGTGGTGGGGATTGCCATATTTACTCTAACCACTTTAGCCAAGTCGATGAGCAATTAAGCCGAACCCCTAAAACCTTACCAGAGCTAGTGATTAAAAGAAAAGCTGGCAGTATCTTTGACTATGCCTTTGATGACTTCGAATTCTCTAATTATATTCATGATGCGCCGATTCCTGCCCCTATTGCGGTCTAAATTGATTTAATTTTTTATGGAAAAATTACAAAAAAACATTGACTACAAGTTCAATAATATCGACTTACTTAAGCAATCTTTAACGCACAGGAGTGTCGGCAAGCAAAACAACGAAAGACTGGAATTTTTGGGAGACAGTGTTTTAGGCTTAATTATTTCTCGCGAGCTATATCAGCGCTTCCCTTTGATCGATGAGGGTCAGTTATCTCACCTCCGTTCTCATCTAGTGAGAGGGCAGACGCTTGCAAAGCTAGCAAAAGCAATCCAACTATCGGAAGAACTTATACTAGGACAGGGAGAACTCAAAAGTGGCGGCTTCCGCAGAGAATCAATACTGGCAGATGCTTTTGAAGCTGTTTTAGGCGCCATATTTCTTGATTCAGACTATTCAACCGTTAATAGAGTTATATTAAATCTTTATAAAGAATTGCTAGATGAGGCCAATCCTGAGACGTCACTCAAGGATTTCAAAACTCAACTACAGGAAATTTTGCAAAAAAGGGGCTCTGACCTGCCCCAATACGACTTAATTAAAACTAGCGGAAAAGACCATGATGCTATTTTCTCTGTACGTTGTTCACTAAATAATGAAAACATCCAAGTGGAAAAGAGCGCAAAAAGCATAAAAAGAGCGGAACAAGCTTGCGCCGAAGCTCTTCTAGTAATGGTATCAAAGCTATGAGCTTTCAGTCTGGTTTTATAGCTGTAGTTGGTCGGCCTAATGTTGGCAAATCAACTCTTATCAATGAACTGGTGGGTCAAAAAATATCTATCACTTCACATCGACCTCAAACAACCAGGCACCGAATCAATGCTATAGACACTCAACAAAAATATCAAATGATTTATGTTGACACGCCAGGCATCCATGTTGGAGACAAAAAAGCCATTAATTCATATATGAATAGAGCCGCGAGTTCAAGTTTTTCTGAGGTAGACATAATCCTATGGCTCGTCGAGGTTGGTAAATGGACAAAGGAAGATGAGAGAGTTCTAGAACATGTCAATAAAACCGATATTCCTGTTATCCTTTGTGTCAACAAAATTGACAAACTAAATAGCAATGACCTTGTTTTGCCTTATCTAGAAAAAATAAGAGAGAAAATTCAAGCAAACGAAGTGTTCCCGCTATCAGCATTTAAACTTTCACATACAAAGGCTTTAAAAAAATTGATACTCAAATACTTGCCCAAGCAAAATGCACTCTACGAAAAAGATTACATAACTGACCGTTCAGAGCGCTTTATAGTAGCTGAATTTATTCGCGAAAAGTTAATGAGAAACCTCTCCAACGAGATACCGTATGAATTAACTGTTGAGATTGAAAAGTTTGATTTGGATGGGAGAATGTATCGGATTGCTGCCAGAATTTTTGTCGACAAGTCTTCACAGAAAAGCATAGTCATTGGACACAAAGGCCAAATGCTCAAAAAAATAGGCGAAGAGTCGCGGCTAAGCATCGAAGGTTTTTTAGAAAAAAAGGTTTTTTTGGAATTATGGGTTAAGGTTAAACAAGGTTGGTCTGATGACAAAAGAACTCTGGCTTCTTTGGGTTATGACTAATATTGAATTAACGCCTGCCTTTTTAATTCACCGAAGAACATTTCAAGGTAGTTCATTATTGTTAGACTTTGTAATTCGAGATTACGGAAAAACAAGATTGGTTGCTCGTGGTGCGAGAAAAAACAAAACCTCATTTCAGATGTTCCAATGCCTCAATATTTCCTACAAAGGGAAGGGAGAGCTCAAGTCCCTGACGCATTGGGAGATCAACGATAAGCCTCGACGCCTTATAGGCAATGATCTAGTCCTAGGTCTCTACGTCAATGAACTGTTATCTCGGCTATTGCCAGATAACGAAGCTCACCAAAAACTGTTTGACGAATATTATAACTTTATTAATAACATTAACGTTCAGGCCAAAGCTGAAAAAGAATTTTCTTTGAGATTGTTTGAAAACCTTTTGCTTGAAGAGCTTGGTTACGGCTTGGAATTTAAGTCAGACTCCCTAGGTAATAGAATTGAGCCTAATCTTAGCTATCGATTTGATGACTGCGAAGGTTTAGTTGTAAGCGAAAATGGTAAAATATCAGGCAAAACGCTACTTCAGTTAGATAGTCAATTTGACTCTAAACCAAATCCTGATCAATTAGCTGTTTTGAAAAAATTTAATCGTGGAAGGTTACAAACCCTTTTGGGAGAAAAGCCACTCAAAAGTAGAGAGCTGTTTATTGCAAATTAATTATTGATTATGAGTATTTATTTAGGCGTTAATATTGATCATATTGCTACACTAAGAGAGGCTAGAGGCACAATCTATCCAAGTCCATTAGAGGCAGCTCTGATTTGTGAAAATAGCGGAGCTGACAGTATCACACTCCATCTACGTGAAGATAGAAGGCATATTCAAGATAGTGATGTTGAGGAAATTCGTAGCTCCCTCAAAACAAAAATGAATCTGGAAATGGCTGCAACTGACGAGATGTTGAGAATTGCTGGACAAATTAAGCCGCAAGACTGCTGCCTGGTTCCAGAAAAAAGAGAGGAGCTTACCACTGAAGGTGGTTTAGATGTGGCTTCACAAATACCTCGCATGACAGAGGTTTGCCTGCAATTAAATGAAGAAAATGTTAGAACATCTCTATTTATTGATGCGGACAAAAGACAAATCGATGCCGCATTGAGTTGCGGCGCACCTGTTATTGAAATACACACGGGGCATTATGCGGATTCTACAACTATTGAAGAACAAGATGGTAGATATGCTCAAATCAAAAAAGCTTGCATGTATGCACATGAACAGGGTTTACAAGTAAATGCAGGACACGGATTAACGATCCAAAACACTAGATTGATTGCAGAAATTAATGAAATTGTAGAGCTGAATATTGGACACTCTATTGTGGCTAGGTCTGTTTTTATCGGTTTAGCAAATGCGGTTAGTGAAATGAAAGCATTAATGCTGGAGGCTAGAGGAATATGATTTACGGCATTGGAACTGATATAGTTGATATTGATCGAATTTCTCATATCCTCAATAAAAATCGTGACGGCTTCATCAAAAGGGTGTTGACAGAACACGAAAGAGCTCTATTTGCTAATAAAGCAGATAATGCGGCGTATTGCGCAAAACGTTTTGCAGCCAAAGAAGCCTTTGCAAAAGCTCTTGGCACTGGAATTGGCAGGGTAGTTAGTTTCCAAGATCTGACCGTTAGAAGTAACGAAAACGGTAAACCATACTTCATCCCCAGTGAAAAATTGAGGCAATACTTAGTCGAAAAAAATATTGCACAAGCCCACCTCAGCATCTCGGATGAGACCAAGAACGCTATTGCATTTGTTGTCTTGGAGTCGGAAAAAAAAGATAACTAGGCGTTACAGTTAAACTCGAAAGATTAGAAAGGTATATCGTCTTCGAACTCTTCTTGAGCGACAGGAGTAATGCTAGGCTCAGGCTGGCTTGGCGTTGAATCAGTTTTTGCACTAGAAGGGGCGCTTGGTGGTTTAGAACCTGCATCGTCTCGCCTATCAAGCATTTGTAAAGTTCCATTGAAACCGCTTACCACAACTTCAGTGGTGTAACGGTCTTGACCGTTTTGGTCCTGCCATTTACGAGTTTGTAACTTTCCTTCGACATAAACCTTGGAGCCTTTATCTAAATATTGTCCTGCAATTTCAGCTAACTTGCCAAACAGGCTTACGCGGTGCCATTCTGTTCTATCCTGCCTTTCACCGGAGTTTTTATCCGTCCAAGATTCACTTGTTGCGACAGAGAGATTGGCAATTGCATTACCATTTGAGGCGTATTTAACTTCAGGCTTTGCACCTAGGTTGCCAACTAATATCACTTTATTAATGCCTGCCATAACTATTTCTCCGTTTGGTTGTTGTTTTGTGGCAAAGTCAAGATAACAAGCCACCAAATAATTGCCATAAATATGGTAAATAAGAATACACTATTTAGGCTAAAAATGTCATAAATCAAACCTCCAATCGCACCTCCGAAAAAGGTGCCTAAAAATTGTGAAGTTGAAAAAACCCCCATCGCTAAACCTCTCTTTGAGGCGTTCGCGGTTCTAGATAAAAGAGAAGGGAGTATTGCCTCAATAGTATTAAATGCAATAAAGAATAACGTTAATGCCATGAGAAATATGCTGAAGTTGAGTCTTAATTTATAAAATAGCAATTGGCTGATTATCAATAAAGCAATGGATAGGAGCAAAATGAGTTTTGTTTTTTGCAATTTTTCTGCAAGTATTATTAATGGAACCATGCCTACAAATGACATCATCATAGCAGGCAAGTATAGTTTCCAGTTGTCAGCTATATTAATAATATTGTTCTCAACAAGCAGCAATGGCAAGACAATAAAACCACTGGCTAGTGTTAAATGCAAAATGAACGCGCTAAAATCTAGCCGTAATAATCTTGGATTCAAAACCTTCCTAAATTCATCAATCGATAATCGATAATAATTTATCGGTTTTGCGTGTGGCAAACTAGCAACTATAGTCATGGAGACGACAGAAAGAAGGGCTATAATCCAAAAAATTCCAGAAAGACCTGCGATTGAAGCAATGGACGGACCAATAAGCAGTGAAAGCATAAAGGCCAGACCAATTTGAAAACCAACAAATGCATTCGCTTTTGAGCGATTCTCCTCAGAAATTGAGTCTGCCAAAAGCGCCATCAGGACAGCCGAAATCGCTCCACTACCCTGAAGAGCCCTACCTAGAATAACATAGAAAACATTTGTTGAATTTGCAGCTAAAACACTTCCCAGGAAAAACAAGCTCAGACCCATATAAAGCAACGGTTTTCTACCAAACCTGTCAGATAGATAGCCAAAAGGTATTTGGAAAAAAGCCTGCGTAAGACCATAAATACCTATCGCCAATCCTATTAAAAACGGGGTAGTGTTTTGATACTCATTGGCGTATACACTGATTACTGGAAATAGCATAAACAAACCCAGCATTCTTGTTGCCATCACCAATGAAACTTTAAGGGCAAGAATTCGCTCAATTGAATTCATATTTAATCTACAAATAGAATTAATCTAGGCTGTATCTAGGGCTATAGCTGGGGTAACTAGCTGCCAAAATAGCTCTCGCATCTTGGGCAAGTTTTGAAGCCATAATCTCATCATAGTTACGAGCCATGAGATGAAGAGCATCTGGAATAGAAGGTGTATTAGGATAGTGTTCGATTAAATATTTACAGCGATTTATTGCCGCTATAAAGGAGTTATATTTTGTGTAATATATAGCTACATATAGTTCATGCCTTGCTAGAATATTTTTTAGTTTAATTAACTTATTTTTCGCTTCTTCAGAATATTTAGAGGCAGGGAATGTATCAATCAACAGCTTATAGTAACTATAGGCATCACGAACACTCTGAACATCCCTTTGAGCGCTATCAGTTACAATTTCGTCTAACATTGAGCTTGATTGATCTTCAGCGATAGCCCCCCTTAAATAATAAGCATAAGGAGTAGTAGGATGAGCAGGGTAGAGATCAATAAATGAATTTAACTCCAGTAGTGCTCGAGTATATTCTTTACGTTTAAACAAGTAATAAGCGATATCCAATCGAGCTTGTATTGAATATTTTGACCCCGGATAAGCCGCCATTATAGTTTCTAAATGTTCGATAGCTTGGTTTGTGGAGCCAGCATCTTGTTTTTCTTGCGCCAGTTCATATAAAGCTTTAGGCGTTAATCCATCAGCAACAGGACCTTTTACTTTATCTTTTGTAAATAAACTGCAGCCACTCAAGAATATAAGAGATATTAATGATATTACTAAGGTTTTTTTCATACAAAGATTACTTCAAAATTGATTAAATAAATGCATTATACTAGGCTGTAGAAGTCATAGAAACCTTTGTATAATCTAGAATCATTTATTCCAATAAGCTTATAATAATATCAATCTAATCGTAATATTATTTAGGCAATGGCAATCACGTTTTTTCATAAAAAAACCTTAATTAGCGATCTTTGCAAAGTATTGGAAAACTATCTTACTAAAGAGGAAGTCGGTTTAGTAAAGAAAGCTTATAAAGTTGCAAAAACTGCCCATGAAGGGCAATATAGACAGTCTGGTGAGGACTATATACACCACCCTCTTGCTGTCGCGTTAATACTGGCCAAATTAGAGCTCGACTATTTTTGTATCGTTGCCGCTATCTTGCATGATTGTATCGAGGATACAATCGTAACAAAAGAGGATATCTCTGAAACTTTTGGAGAGCAGGTAGCGCATATAGTGGAGGGGATATCCAAGTTGACCAACCTTGAATTTACTTCTAGTTCACAAAAACAGGCAAGCAATTTTCAAAAATTGTTTTTTGCAATGTCTAAAGATATGCGTGTAATGGTTATTAAGCTTGCAGACCGACTTCACAATATGCGCACAATTGACTCAGTGAGCCCTGAAAAACAGATGCAAAAAGCCAAAGAAACTGCCGAACTTCACGCCCCTATTGCACGTCGACTTGGCCTTCACAGCATCAGAGTGGAATTGGATGATCTATGTTTTCAAACGATTCACCCTCACAGATATGGAGTTCTTAAAAGAAAGATCAAGAATCAATACGGCAACCAAAAGAAAATGATCTCAGCAATTAAAACTGAGATTGAGAATAGGCTTGGACTTGAAGGTATAAACGGCGATGTAGAAGGGCGTCAAAAACAGCCTTTCAGTGTTTACAACAAAATGAAAATGAAGTCATTGAAGTTCTCTGAAGTGCTTGATATGTACGCATTCCGTGTCATTGTTGAAAATAACCAACAGTGTTATCAAACTTTGGGCATACTTCACAGCCTGTATAAACCTATCCCCTTGAAATTCAAAGACTATATTGCCGCCCCAAAGCCTAATGGCTATCAGTCGATCCATACAGTTTTGTTGGGCCCAAGGAAAATGTTTATTGAAGTGCAGATTCGTTCAAAAGAAATGCATTTTATTTCCGACTATGGGATTGCGGCACATTGGCACTATAAAAATATAAAAGAGCCCACTGAGAAGCTTGCTAGAAGTTGGCTAGGCTCCCTGCTTGATATCCAACAAAACTCCGACTCTTCAGCCGATTTTCTTGAAAGCACAAAGGCAGACTTGTTTTCCAATGAGGTTTTTATTTTTACTCCTGCAGGAAAAATCATTCAACTACCATTAAGATCAACAGTGCTTGATTTTGCTTATGCCGTGCATACTAATGTAGGCAAGAGAACTCAAAAAGCAACCATTAATGGCAACCCTGCAGAACTAGAAACAGAATTAAAATCTGGTCAGACAGTTGAAATTATAACAAGCCGTTTTGTTAAGCCTATCCCTAAATGGCTTGATATAGTAACCACTTCTAAAGCTAAATTTGCCATTAAGGCACAATTAAAAGAAAACTCCAAATCAGAGTTAGCAAAATTAGGAAAACATTTGGTTACTGACGCGCTCAATCTTCATAAAATTGACATTTCTGACATTTCTAAAGAAAGATGGACAGAATGTTTAAAAGAGCTCCATTGCAAATCGCCAAAAGAGCTGTATATCAAGGTTGGGTTGTCAGAGATTTTTGTAGCTGTAGTTGTAAACAAATTAATTCAAGGCATCAGTGAAACAACCATAAATTCAATCACAATACAAAAAACAAAAGGGATGGCTATAAACTTCGCGCATTGCTGCTATCCAATTCCCGGCGACGAAGTGACAGGTATATTGACAACAAGCAAAGGCATGGTAATGCATCGTTCAAACTGTGCCAACCTATTGCATATCAAGCAGAAAAGCCCTCAATGGATGGACATTGACTGGAATGCTGACGATAAAGAACTCTTTGAAATCTCTGTTAGCTGCTTAGTTGATAACCATAGCGGAACATTGGCAACTATAGCCAATGTATTAGCTAGCTTAAGAGTTAACATTGAACACATAGTGCAAAGAGACAAGCCCCAAGCAAAAAAATCAATTGATTTGATTATTTTGGTCTCAAACATTGTCCAGCTTAATAATGTACTGGACAAGTTAAGTGAATTGCCCCACGTTATTTCAGCTTCTAGAAATTAACCAAAAAAACAATACTAAATAGAGCCTCAATTGATTAAAATGACGTTTACAAATTATTTAGTCCTTTAATTAATGATGAATTGGACCGACTCTTTAGAAATAGCCATTGCCCTTGCAGAAAGTCATCCTGATATTGACCCTAAAAAAATTAATTTTGTTGACTTGCGTCAATTTATAAGCGGATTAGATGAATTCGTGGAGGGCGACTCTCGTTGCGGTGAAAGAGTTCTTGAGGCTATTCAAATGCACTGGATTGAGGAAAAAAGTTGAATTACATTAAGTCTGGCTTATTGCTATTAACCCTTGTATCTTCGATTGCTCACGCGCTTTTAGAAGTAAGCATTGTAAAAACTCAAGAAGACTCTTTCCCTATAGTTATAGCTCCTTTTAAAGTGGGAGGTGGGGCAGAGAGTGGCGCCATAATTGCTAATATTATTAGTGACAACTTAAATCGCTCTGGCCAATTTAATGCAATCAGCACCTCTAAACCGATAACAAACCAAATTGACTTTGGTTACTGGAAACAACAAAAAAAGGACGCCATTGTATTTGGTAGGGTAGAAAAGGTTAGCGAAAAGGTATTCAATATCTTTATTTATGTTTACGATGTTTATTCTCAGAAGCAGCTCTACGCTAAAAAAATTGCAATACACAATACAGGTACTAGAAGAATTGCACATTACTTGAGTGACAGAATATACTATATTTTGCTTGGCCAGAAAGGGTCCTTTGATACTAGACTAACATATGTCACAGTCTCAGATGAGGATAAAAAGGGGCAAACATATTATCAACTTGAAATTTCTGACTCAGATGGTCATAACTCTCAAGCAGTTGTTAAATCTCGTTATCCAATACTTTCTCCTGCTTGGTCTCCTGACCAAAATAAAATTGCCTATGTTTCCTTTATCAATGGGAGGTCAGAGGTCTTCATTAAATACCCATTTATGAGGCTTAAATCATTAAAACTTCCCAAATTTGACGGTATTGCTTCAGCTCCTGCATGGCATCCAAGTGGAGAAAGTCTCGCAATGACAATATCAAACAAAGGCAACAAAGATATATACCGTTATCACCTTAAGAGCAAAAAACTAGAAAGACTCACTACGAATGTTGCAATTGATACTGAGGCAAACTTTTCGCCCGACGGCAACAGCATAGCTTTTACCTCTAATCGCACAGGCCAAGTTCAAATATATATAAAAAATTTAAATTCTGGGAAAATAAAACGCGCTACATTTGAAGGTAGCTACAATTCCAAGCCTGTCTTTTCACCAGATGGAAAACAACTGGCTCTTGTTCATAGAGTTGGAAAAGATTATAGAGTTGCCTTGCTGGATATTAAATCACGAGATTTAACTGTATTAACTCAAAACAAATTAGATGAGTCGCCATATTTTTCTCCAAATGGAGGTATGATAATTTTTTCAACTAACCGCAACAACAAAGGTGTACTATCTGTGATTTCCTTGTACAATGACCAGATTGTTGAATTGGCTCAAAAAGATGGAGAAGTTAGAGAGCCGAGTTGGTCAAATTATTCCAAACAATGATCAAGGAAAATAATTAATTCTGTTCCAACAAATAGTGGGATAATGTTTTTTATATAGAATTGTGGAAGAAGATCGAATACAGTGTTTAGTTACGTGTTCGTTTAGTATTTCTGAGTAATAACTTATAAGGAAACAACAAAAATGATAAAAAAAATCCTGCTCGTATCAAGCGTAATTCTTCTAAGCTCATGTTCAACAAGTGTCTCTGAATTAGGAGACAAATTCCTCGATTTAATCAACCCTTCAGATGATGCTGTAGAAGTTGCTGATTTAAGTGAGGCGCAGTTAATCGTTGAAGGCTCAAGTGCTATTTTTTCTGAAGAAGATCTGCGCAAATTATCAAATACTGACCTAATTAAAATAGCTGAAGAGACTGGCTTTATGGATATCGTGAAGCTAGACGAAAATGGCAATCTTGCAAACAGAGAGGAATTGATTCAAGCGCTATTAGATGCAGGCCTTACTAAAGGTGGAGTTCTTACTAAGAGCGACCTTGAAAAACTTTCTGATTCTGAATTAATCCAAAAAGCTGTAGAGTCTGGAAATGCCGACAAAATAGTACTTGGCGATGATGGAAATCTTGCAAACAGAGAAGAATTGATTGAGGCGCTTGCAGAAGCAGGAGTTGCCAAAGATTCAAGTGATGAGAGTTCTGCTAACCAGACTGCGATTGACACTCTCAAGAGTTCAGGTGTTGAGTCAGTCCTATATTTCGCTTATGATGATTCTGAAATAGATGAAGAAGCAACTAGAGTGATAATTAATCATGCAAATTTCATGCAGAACAATCCTTCAGTCCATCTTCGCCTTGAAGGTCATGCTGACGAGCGTGGCACAAGAGAATACAATCTAGCACTTGGTGAAAATAGAGCTTTAAGCGTTAAAGAGGTGCTCGGGTTATATAATCTAGAAGACAGAATTGAAGTGATCAGTTTTGGCGAAGAAAGTCCCGTCGCTTTCACTCACGATGAAGCCGCCTGGGAACTAAATCGTCGCGTAGAATTCGTATACTATTAAACTGGCATTCATTGCCAACGTTTATATTTCAGCATTTGTTTGCTGACGTCTGATGAAAATGAAACTTCTTAAGATTGCTGTCTCGCTATTGTGCATTCTTACTGTCGTCAAGCTACAAGCAAGCGACACTGTAGATATAGAGCAAGCATATATAGGTCTGATAATCAAAATCACCTCGATGAATGATGACATCGCATCGCTTCAAGAAAAATATAAATTACTTTCCGGGGAAAAAACAACTAAAGGATTAGACCTTGAGATGGGTTTTTTTAATCTTAAGAAAAAAGTTGACGCCCTAAATAATGACATCCTTTCACTTAAAGAGCAGTACGAATTACTCGCCGAAAAAGAGAGAGTAAATGCTCAAAAAATTTCTGAATTGTTTGAAATGCTCGAGTTAAAACTAACTAAAGTGGCAGTCAAAGAAGCTATTATCGATAACAAAAAAAGTGATGATGAGGCTACAAAAATTTACGATGACGCTAGAAAACTCTTGCTAGCTGGAGAAAATGAAAATGCAATTGAGCTATTTCAAAGTTATCTAGAAAAATATCCTGATTATAAGAATTTTGCTGATGCAACATACTGGCTGGGCAGGGCATATTCCGCAAATAAATCATACCTCGAAGCAAAGGATGCATTTGTAAGATTTCAAAATAAAAACCCGCGACATGCTAAATTCGCCAACTCAATGTATGATTTAGCAAACGCACTTATAGAGTTAAATGAATTGGAGGCCGCAAAGAATATATTGACTTCAATGCTTGAAAAGTTTCCTGAACATAATCTCAACATTAAAGCCAAACAAAAGCTTAAAGAACTTCAGTAGCTAGAGCTTTACTCAAATTGTGCAAATCCTAGAAATAGAATGTGTAGATTTAGCGTCACTTTGTTATCACAACAAGGAACGTTACCCTTTCTTACTTGAAAGCGTTAACCATAACGAAAATAACAGATATTCAATATTGTTTGCCTTTCCGGGCAAAAAGATTATTCTTAACGAATTTTCAGACTTTGACTTTCTTAGTAAGCTAGAAAGTCAAGTTCAACTAGATAAAGAAAACACAAATTTACCTTTTGCAGGCGGATGGTTTGTTTACCTCTCCTATGAGCTCATCGGTCAAATAGAGCCAATTTTAGCTGACAATATTCATACATCTCAACTCCCTATAGCTTGTGCTATAGAAATACCCTGTGCAATAATAACTGATCATCAATCGGGAACCTTCCAAATTATAGACCAGGATAATAATCACGACCGAATTGACATGGTACTTAAAGATATAGAGGCATTAAGCCCAATACCAACACAACCTTTTTCTGGAAAATTATCACAGGAGAATGAAGATAAATTTATCAAAGGCGTCAACTCAAGCAAGGACTATATTATTGCTGGTGACGTTTTTCAAGTTAACCTGTCAAGAGAATGGCAATATCATCTAGCCGAAGAAATAAAATCTGCGGTAATCTACCAAGAGCTTAAGAAGGCTAACCCAGCTCCATTTTCTGCCCTTGTTCAGTATGAAGGATTTAGTATTATATCTTCATCTCCCGAAAGACTTTTTTCTGTCAACGATGGTATTGTACAGACTAGGCCTATTGCCGGAACTCATCCTAGGGGAGAGGGTGACGAAGATGAAGTTCAAAAAGAGGGCCTGATCAGTCATCCTAAAGAGATAGCGGAACATGTCATGTTGCTCGACTTAGAAAGAAACGACATGGGCAGAATATGCCAATACGGCAGTGTATTTGTCAACGAAGTTATGACACTAGAAACGTACCCTTATGTGCATCATATTGTCTCAAATATAAAAGGAAAATTAAGAAAAGACATAACTATAAAGGACCTAGTTAGAGCTTTATTTCCTGGCGGGACTATTACTGGTTGCCCAAAAGTTCGCTGTATGCAAATTATTAGCGAGTTAGAACAAATGACAAGGGGTGCTTACACCGGTTCTGTAGGCTATATAAGTATTGACGGAAAAATGGATTTTAACATTCTCATACGTAGCTTCGTTCATATAGACAATGTTTTAACTTTTAGAGCCGGCGCTGGCATTGTCTATGACTCAATACCGGAAAGAGAATTAGCAGAAACACAACACAAGGCAGCCGGGCTAATTAAAGTTTTTCATGGCTGAAACCTTGATGTGATAGGGTAGCGCCTCTCTTTACCGAAAGCATTGCCGCTTATTTTTGGCCCAGGAGCAGATTGGCGGCGCTTGTATTCATTTCTAAGTACCATTCCGGTAACCTTATTAACGATATCTGCATCATGTCCGGACTCAATAATGCTATTGACAGACTGCTTCATTTCTACAAATCGCATCAGTATATCGTCCAATACGTCATAAGGAGGGAGTGAATCCTGGTCGACTTGATTAGGCGAAAGTTCTGCGGAAGGCGGTCTACTAATAACCCTGTCCGGAATCACCATTGACAATGTATTTCGGTAGTTCGCAAGTCGATAAACCATAGTCTTGGAGATATCTTTAAGCGGCGAAAAGCCACCACACATGTCGCCATAAAGAGTGGCATATCCGACAGACATTTCAGACTTATTGCCGGTACTTAGAACCATTTTATGGTGCTTGTTTGAAATCGCCATCAACAAGATACCTCTAATCCTCGCTTGAATATTTTCTTCAGTAGTGTCTCTATTTGTCCCAAAAAACAATTCATTTAACGACATATTAAAGGCAGTTACCATTTCCTTAATATCAATAACAGAGTATTTAACTCCTTGAGTATTTGCTTGCAGCTCAGAATCCTCAAGACTTATGTTAGAGGTAAATTGATAGGGCATCATTACTGCATGCACATTTTCGGGCCCAATGGCATCGACAGCTATAGAAAGAGTTAGAGCAGAATCAATTCCGCCGGAAAGCCCAATAACAACACCCTCAAAATTATTTTTATGAACATAATCCCTTGTAGCTAGCACTAAGGCAGAATAAATTGCATTCTCGGTAGTTTCAGCTTCGACAATTACATTAGGGGCATTATGATGGCAACTGTATTCCTTAAAAGTCGGTAGCTGCTGAACAACTGAACCATTAGTGTCCAAGACAAAAGATCCGCCGTCAAAAACAATCTCATCCTGACCGCCGACTAAATTAACATAGATATATTCGACGCAGAAGCTTGAGGCATATTTTTTACACAAATCCAGTCTTTCCTGAGATTTACCATGTTGAAATGGAGATGCATTGATACTGATAACCATATCAATATCAAATTTAGTGAGATTTGAAATGGGTCCATCAACCCACTGGTCTTCACATATCAGCACTCCAATTCTTGTATTTCGACATTCAAAAACACATAAATCGTTTCCAGCGCTAAAGTATCTTTTTTCGTCGAAAACACCATAATTAGGTAGTTCTTGCTTATTATAAATTTGGCTTACAAAATTATTTCGTATAAGGTACGCGCTATTAAATAGGGAGTTATTATCACGACTAGGCGCTCCAAAGAGTACACTTATCGAAGAAGGCAGTTCGTTACACAAGCGATCAATTTGAAATTCAACTTCCTCCATAAATCCATCTCTCAGCAATAAATCCTCTGGCGGGTAGCCAGTTAAAGCTAACTCTGGCAAAACAACAAGATCAGCATTTGTTTCAACAGCAGTGTTAGCAAAAACTTTAATTTTTTCAGCATTATTAATAAGATCGCCAACAATAGGGTTAAATTGTGCGATTTGTATTTTTATAGGCAATTCAGTGGAAAAAATTAAATTTAACTGCTCCTGCCAAAATTTAGCCTTCGATTTATTGCCAGCAATCATAGCCTGTTCAAATTTGGTGTGAGCAACGACCTCGGCCGGGTTAATATCAAGGATATTCGCAAATAACCATGCATGAGTTTCACTCAAAGCAGCCTTTCCAGAGCTGTATTTACTTAGATTTGACTGGTTAATGTCATATTCCTTAGCTATTCTATAGTCTGATAAACCGGTTTTTTCTCTTACCATTGCAAGATATTCTGTAGTTTTCATAATAATTCATATTTTATAATTAAAGTATATTTTAGTTATTTTTTACAACTATAAGTATTAAATAACTATATTGAATTAAATTATCACTACTAAATAGTTGTATTTATTAACTATTAACTATATAACTAATTGATTTATAATTAAATTATTAAAGGATACAATCATATCAACAAATTGTTGACTATTACAACAAACAAACAAATATTTGGATGTCAAAATTAAATTTGAATGTTCTATATGTTGAATTCAACTAAACTTTCTTTGTGAAATATTGATATCAATTTGGTCAACTAATACTGAATACAACTAAGAATTAACTCGATTTTTTAAGGAGAATCTATTTCGTTTTTTTTGTAAAAAATATTCAATTTTGTGCTGGTTTAATGATAAACTTCTTCTAATCCTCATGCAAATGTGATGTGATGGATTGATGTTCTCTTATAGAGAAAATCTTTAAAACTCATAAGGAGAAAATATGAAACAATTAGTTAAATTGTCCGTCGCAACAATTCTAGTGGCTGGTGCTCTTGCAGTGCAGGCTTCTACATTAAGCGATGTACAAAGTAAAGGCTACGTAACTTGTGGTGTTTCCAAAGGTCTTGCAGGATTCTCTGCTGCTGACTCTTCTGGTACCTGGACAGGTGTTGACGTAGACGTTTGCCGTGCTGTTGCTGCTGCAACACTTGGCGATGCTACAAAAGTTAAATTTGTCCCACTAACAGCTAAAGAAAGATTTACTGCACTTCAATCAGGTGAGATCGATATGTTGTCTAGAAACACTACTTGGACAATTACTCGTGACGCATCTCTTGGATTAAACTTTGCCGGTGTTAACTATTACGACGGTCAAGGTTTTATGGTTAAGTCTTCTCTAGGTGTTTCTAGCGCTCTAGATCTTGGTGGTGCGGCTGTTTGTATTCAGGCTGGCACAACTACCGAGCTAAATCTAGCTGACTGGGGCAAGCAAAATGGCATTGATTACCAATCAGTTGTCTCAGACACTAATTCACAGACTTTGACTAACTATGATTCAGGACGTTGTGATGTATTAACAACTGACGCATCAGGTTTGTATTCAATGCGCGCTGCTTCTAATGATCCGTCAGAGCATGTTGTATTACCTGAAATCATTTCTAAAGAGCCTCTTGGCCCTGTAGTACGTCAAGGTGATGATCAATGGTTTAACATCGTTAGATGGTCTTTAAATGCAATGATCACAGCTGAAGAGCTAGGTGTTACTAGTGCTACTGTTGATGATGTCACCAACAACCCTGAGCGTGAGCGCTTAATGGGTCGTTCTGGAAACACACACGAATACGTGGGTTTGACTCCAGACTGGACTTACAACATCATAAGCCAGGTTGGCAACTACTCTGAAAGCTTCGAGCGTAATATCGGTATCAATACACCGATTGGCATTGCTCGTGGTGTTAACGCATTATGGACTCAAGGCGGTATTCTTTATTCGCCTCCATTTAGATAAGCAATTATCTAGTTAACCTTTGAACCAGCCTGCTATACTTAGCAGGCTGGTTTTTTTATTCAAATAAAAAAGCTTATTATTTAATCTATTCTGGAATTCAGATGAATTAAGGAGATTATTCTGGAATTCAGATGAATTAAAGAAATAAATAATTGCAGACCAAATCAGACAATGTTTATAATTTTTTTAATTTTTTTGTAATTCTTGTAGATTTATGAAACAGAAAAACATTCTATCTCAAGTCAAAGGCTTAACTTTTAGGGAATTATTGTATAACAACGAGGCCAGGGCCTTTTTCTTTCAGGTCGCTACTTTTCTACTAATTGCTGGCCTTTTTTATACAATAGTTGGTAATTTGTTTGACAATATCGAAGCAAGAGGAATCCATACAGGTTTCTCTTTTTTGAAGAACAGGGCTGGCTTTGACATTCTTCCATTTCTTGGTAACTATTTGCAAGACTATACCCCTGAATCAAGCAATTTAACTGTTTTTTATGTTGGCCTCATAAATACTTTAATTGTTGCATTTATTGGCATAATTGTCGCAACTTTTCTTGGTCTTTTTATTGGTATTGCCAGACTTTCAAATAACTACTTGGTAGCCAAGCTAGCAGGAGGGTACATAGAGCTTTTCAGAAATATTCCCGTCCTTCTGCAAATTTTCTTTTGGTATAACATCTTCATAAACATATTCCCGCACCCTAAGAAGAGTTTCTCTTTTTTCGATATAGTTTTTCTCAATCAGCGTGGCCTCTATTTACCGAAGCCCATTTTAGAAGATGGCATCTTATTTGTACTAATAGCCTTTATAGTTGGCATTATTCTGACTGTTTTTATGAAGCGCTACTTTAATAAAAAACACGATGAAACTGGTGTATACACAAGAACATTAGGTTACTCTACGTTGCTTATCCTCGGACTCCCGGCAGTCTTCTTTTTATTGCTTGGTTCGCCGCTACATTTTGATCTTGCAGTACTGGGTAAATTTAACCTAAAAGGAGGCATGCAAGTTGTGCCTGAATTCATAGCGCTCACATTTGCTCTCAGTGTTTATACAGCAACCTATATAGCAGAGGCAATCAGGTCAGGCATTGAGGCTGTCGATAAGGGTCAAAAAGAGGCTGCAGCAGCTATTGGGCTGACTCAAACACAATCACTTAAATTAATCGTACTGCCGCAGGCATTAAGGGTTGCAATACCACCCACTATTAATCAGTACCTTAACTTAACTAAGAATTCTTCACTGGCAACAGCCATTGGCTATCCTGAACTAATGGGGGCCTTTGGTGGCACTGTTCTAAATCAGGTAGGGCAAGCAGTTGAAATTCTTGGAATGGCAATGCTAGTTTATCTATTCATCTCGCTTTGTATTTCATTATTATTGAATTTCGTTAACAATAGAATGGCTATCCCAGAACGCTAATTATGGCAGTAAACGAACTACAATCAACTAGAAAGCCGCCAATATCTCAAATTGGAGCTGTTCTATGGCTTAGGACTAATCTCTTTTCCTCGTGGATAAATGGGTTTCTAACGCTTGCGTCACTTTATTTACTTTACATCGCAATTCCGCCATTATTGGATTGGATGTTCTTAAGCGCTAACTTTAATTTTGGTACTGTCAATATCCTTGGATTTGATATTAAGTTTAGTGAGGTCATGGCTGACAATGATAGTTGTGGTCGAGAGGCCGCCTGTTGGCCATTTATTTACGAAAAACTATACATGTTTATATACGGTTTTTATCCGCGTGAAGAAGTCTGGCGTCCAGATGTATTTTATGGTTTAACAGCATTGTTGATTGTGATTGTGCGTTTAGTTCGAAACTACAAATACAAAAACAGAGTTATTCTTTCAATGATAGTAACTTATCCTATTGTTTCATATATTTTAATTGCTGGTGGTTTTGGTCTATTGCCGGTTGTTGAGACACACCAATGGGGTGGCTTGCTGCTAACTCTTATAATCGCTTCCGTTGGGATTATTATTTCTTTCCCGATAGGAGTTGTATTAGCGCTTGGAAGGCAGTCTGACTTAAGAGTAATTAAACTTTTTTCAACACTTTTTATTGAATTTATTCGCGGAGTCCCACTTATTACGATTCTTTTTATGGCTTCATTTGTGCTTCCGTTATTTCTTGAATCAGGCGCTAATTTCGATAAACTTTTGAGAGCCTTGATCGGAATAGCACTTTTCCAGGCTGCATATTTTGCAGAAGTTGTACGGGGAGGCCTACAGGCAATTCCAAAAGGTCAATATGAAGCTGCTGATTCAATTGGACTGAGTTATTTCCAAAAAAATGTGCTCATTATTTTGCCTCAAGCACTGAAAATTTCGATACCAAATATTGTCGGATCATCAATCTCCTTATTTAAGGACACAACATTGGTGCTCATCATTGGCTTGATGGATATGCTTGCAATGGTAAACATGACGAGTCAAGACATTTACTGGCTGGGAAGAGAGACCGAAGGGTATGTATTTGTTACAATGGTGTTTTGGGTGATATTATACTCAATGTCTCGCTATTCAAGAAAGCTAGAGATACGCTTTAACACTGAAAATATAAATTAATAAAGGGTAATAAAGATGACAACAGAAAATAACGCATCAAATATTATTGAAATAAGCGAATTGAACAAATGGTATGGTGACTTCCATGCACTTAAAAACATCAACATGAATGTTAAAGAGGGTGAAATAATTGTTGTTTGTGGACCTTCAGGTAGCGGAAAGTCAACACTAATCAGATGTGTAAACTTTCTGGAGAAGTTCCAGGAGGGTGGAATACTTGTAGACGGCACTGAGTTGACTGATGACGCACAAAAAATCAGAAAAATTAGAAGTGAAGTCGCAATGGTGTTTCAACATTTTAATCTATTTCCCCATCTATCAATAGTAGACAATCTAACATTAGCACCGATATGGGTACACAATGAAACAAAAGAGGAGTCACGTGAAAAGGCTCTAAAACTTTTAGATCGAGTAGGCATTAAGGACCAAGCAGAAAAATACCCAAATCAGCTTAGTGGCGGCCAACAACAAAGGGTTGCAATAGCAAGATCATTATGTACAACGCCGAAAATAATGCTTTTTGATGAGCCTACATCAGCACTTGATCCGGAAATGATATCAGAAGTACTAGATGTAATGGTTGAGCTAGCAAGAGAGGGTATAACGATGATTTGTGTCACTCACGAGATGGGATTTGCGAAAAAAGTGGCAAATCGCATTATTTTTATGGATGAAGGGCAAATAGTTGAGGAAAACGATCCAGAACAATTCTTTAAAAACCCTGAATCTGATAGATTAAAGCTATTCCTTAAACAAATTCTTACACACTAGAGCTATAACACTCGGAAGAACTAATAGAAGTTTTGAAACTAACAATAATGTTTAGTTGTTTAGTCACGCTTTATTTACACAAAAAATGAAATAGATCTAGCAAGCTGAGGAAGTTCTTGAACAAAGTATTATTAAATAAAAAAAGCCGCTATTTAGCGGTTTTTTTTTGACTTAGAACAGGGTTCTTATAGTTAATTAAAAGCGACTTAAATCAGATATAATTAGTTTTAAAGACAATTAAAACGACTCACAATAAAGTTTGCATAGAAATATAATGTTCAAATTTCTAAAAAAAGAACCAAAACAACAGCCAGTAAAAAATATTCAGCAAGATAACGACTGGACTCGAGAAATCAAAAAGAATAAAGTTATAGACCTCGACTCTGAGCAGCTTTCCTTTTTATATTATAATGACAGTGAAAGAATAGATTTAGGGACTAAGCAGGGACTAAGTAGGGACCATCTTAAAATTTTAAAAAAATGTAAGAAGGAAAGTACTGCTGTAGAGCTAATGAATATTCTAGGAAGAACGAACAAAACAAAATTTAAGCTTGCAATTATTTATCCGTTAATTGATCATGGCTTTATTGAGTTAACAATTCCAGATAAACCTAAGAGTCCAAATCAAAAATACAGAGTTACAAATAAATTTGTTAAACGACGCATAAAATTAAACAATTAAATGCTGACTTTTCATACTCATTATAATTATTTAGCTATTTCAAAATTATTATTCCAAAATTGCCTATATAGGCATTATTGCTCTCTTTTCACTTAGTTCCATCTTTATTTATTTTAACCCCTTTTAAATCGAGAATTTGGAGCCTGCTATTTAATTCGCATAATTTATATTATGTTAAATAATGTATATTACATCTTTTTCCTAATAATTTAGTAATGATATATAAAATTAAATGCATAGTCCCCTTTCAGATCATATTAGTTGCATTTAATTTAGCATAGTCCTTAACTATTTTCACTATATACTTAATTAAATTTGCTTAGTCCTTAATAGTCCTAATCCCCTTATGAATCAATTACTTAGAAACTATTTGTTATTGTTATCACTTGTTCTTATTTGGGGATCTTCTTTTCTTTTAAATAATCGTTCATTGACCTTTTTTACGCCTGAACAAGTTGTAACTTCAAGGCTGTTAATTGGATTAATTGTTATGATTCCTGTTTTATTTGCCACTAGGAGATCTTTACCAAAGTCTTTACAATCCTGGTTACATTTCTTCATATTTGCAACAGTTGGTAGCATCATACCTTTCTCTCTCATTTCATATGGTCAACTAACCATTACTTCTGGAATGGCTGGTCTATTAATGTCGCTAATGCCCTTAGTTACATTGATTCTTGCTCATTTCTTTCTTCCAAATGACAAACTTAATCAGTACAAATTGATTGGTTTTATACTTGGAATTACTGGTGTTCTATTTATTCTAGGGCCTAGTATTCTTAATTCTTACAATACTGTTTTTGGCATACTATTAGTATTAGCTGCTGCTTGCTCATATTCTTTTAATACCATAATAACTAATCGCCTACCCTCTTATGACCCTTTAATTGCAAGTACCGGCACGTTTTTAGTTGGAACTATACTTTGTTTTTTAATCTGGCCGCAAGTAACATCTGTTCAGTTTCAAGATATCCCGCTTATTGCAGGGTCGAGTGTAATTGCCATGGGAATTTTCCAAACGGCATTAGCTGGTGTTATATATTTTTACATCATTAACAATGCTGGTGCTACATTCCTTTCTAATATTAATTATTTGATACCTGTTGTAGCATATTTGCTTGGTGCGTTTGTCTTGGCTGAACCAATTCTGTGGCATGATTTATTTGCTTTAATTGTTATTGTTTCTGGAATTCTTCTGTCACGTTATCGCTCTTAATTTTATATATTCATATATTCTTTATTAATATTTTTTTTACTTAAATTTTCCTCTTCTTTCAATCTCTTATATCAATTTCAATAATTCTTTTATGTATTTGCTCTTGCATCTTAAATTGAAATACACTATATTTAGTATATATTTATATAAAATAGCACTAAATATAGTGTTTTTTTCAAAAGGAGAGAAGAGCCTTGAACCAAGATATTAAGGTTGTAAAACGTGATGGGTCAAAGGAATCCATCGATATGGAAAAGATTCATAGGGTTGTACATTGGGCCTCTCAGGATTTAGATGGTGTTTCTGTTTCACAGGTTGAAATTAATGCTCAATTAGCTTTTTTTGACGGCATTAAGACTGAAGATATACATGAAACTATCATTAAGTCCGCAGCTGATTTAATTTCATCTGACTCACCAGATTATCAATATCTCGCAGCTAGATTAGCAATATTTCATCTCCGTAAAAAGGCATTTCAATCTTTTACCCCTCCTGCCCTTTTTGATCATGTTAGTAAACTTACCGATATGGGAATCTATGACAATGACATTCTTAATAAATATACTAAAGCTGAATTTAAGGAACTAAATAGTCACATAGACCATTGGCGTGATATGAATTTTTCATATGCGGCTGTCAAACAACTTGAAGGTAAATATTTAGTCCAAAATCGTGTAACAGGTGAAATATATGAGTCACCTCAATTGCTTTATATGCTCGTTGGAATGTGTCTTTTCCAAGATTACATTAAGGATAGTAGAATGAAGTTTGTCAAAAGCTTTTACGACTCTACATCTAAATTTAAAATATCTTTGCCGACCCCCATTATGGCTGGAGTTAGAACTCCTACTCGACAATTTTCTTCATGTGTATTAATAGAAAGTGACGATGATTTGGACTCAATTAGTGCCGCGTCAGGGGCTATTGTCAAATATGTCTCCCAACGTGCTGGCATAGGTATTAATGGTGGCAGAATTCGAGGACTTGGCAGCCCTATTCGAGGTGGAGAGGCTACGCATACTGGCTGTATTCCTTTTTTTAAACACTTTCATACTGCTGTTAAGTCATGTTCCCAAGGAGGAGTTAGAGGTGGCGCTGCTACCCTTTTCTACCCATTATGGCATCTTGAAGTTGAAGGTCTTTTAGTGCTAAAAAATAATGCAGGAACTGATGAAAACAGGATTAGACACTTGGATTATGGCGTTCAATTTAATGGCTTGATGTATCAGCGATTTCTTGATGATAAAGATATAACACTATTCTCTCCAAACGATGTTCCGGGACTATATAGTGCGTTCTTTGTAGATCAAAATGAATTTAAATCTCTTTACGAAAAGTATGAAAAAGATAAAACTATTCGTAAAACATCTATTAAAGCTCGTGACCTATTTGCTAAATTTATGAAAGAAAGAGCTAATACCGGAAGAATCTATCTACAAAATGTTGATCACTGCAACACTCATAGCGCCTTTGATGCCAAGCAAGCACCAATCAGGCAATCAAACCTTTGCATGGAAATTACTTTGCCTACAAAACCACTATACTCAGTTCAAGATGAAAACGGAGAAGTAGCGCTTTGTACGCTATCAGCTGTAAATTTAGGAGCTTTAGAGAGTCTAGATGAATTAGAAAATATCACTGAAATTATTGTTCGTGCGCTTGATTCACTTCTTGACTATCAAGACTACCCATTAAAGGCAGCTGAACTTTCCAGTAAAAATCGCAGGACATTGGGCATAGGAGTCACTAATTTAGCTTACTATTTAGCAAAAAATGGCGTCAAATATTCTGACGGATCTGGCAACGAATTAGTCCATAAAACTTTCGAAGCATTGCAATATTATTCGCTTAAAGCTTCAAATAAATTAGCTCAAGAGCTTGGTCCCTGTCCGCTATTTTCAGAGACAAACTACGCCAACAATGTCATGCCAGTTGATAACTATAAAAAAGATATTGACGCGTTTTGCAATACTCAGTTAATGCTAGATTGGAATGCTTTACGCAAAGACATTAAAGCTACAGGCCTTAGAAACTCTACCCTTACAGCATTAATGCCTTGTGAAAGCTCATCCCAAATCTCAAACTCAACCAATGGCATTGAGCCACCTAGAGGATTCGTGTCAATTAAACAGTCAAAAGATGGAATTCTAAAGCAAGTTGTACCTGAGTATGAAAAGTTACGTAATCAATATGAGTTATTGTGGGACATTAAAGATAATGAAGGCTATCTTCAGTTATGCGCAATTATGCAAAAATTTGTTGATCAGTCCATCTCCACTAACACTCATTATGACCCTTCTCAATACGATGGCAGCAAAGTGCCGATGAAGCTCTTTTTAATGGACTTACTCAAGGCATATAAATACGGCATCAAAACACTTTATTATCACAATACTAGAGATGGTGCTACTGACGAACAAAATACCAACAAACCAAGCGAATTAGCAACTGCTGGAGATCCTGGTGACGATGATTGCGAGGACGGCGTTTGTAAACTTTAAGGAGTATATTTATGACATATAGCATTTTTAATCAAAAAATCAGCGACACATTAACCCAACCCATGTTTTTTGGTGATACTGTTAATATTGCTCGATTTGATAAGCAAAAATTTGAAATGTTTGAAAAGCTTACAGAAAAACAGCTTTCCTTCTTCTGGAGACCAGAGGAAATTGATGTTTCTAAAGACAAGATGGATTTTTCTAAGCTACTTCCAAATGAAAGGCACATCTTTATTTCTAACTTGCAATACCAAATCTTACTCGACTCTGTTCAAGGGCGCTCCCCTACCATAGCTTTTTTACCAATAGTTTCTCTCCCTGAAGTAGAAAATTGGATTGAAACATGGGCATTTTCAGAAACAATTCATTCACGCTCTTATACCCACATCATCCGTGCCATCGTTAATGAACCAGGCGTTGTGTTTGATGACATCATGAAAACTGATGAAATCATCCAGCGCGCAACAAGCGTATCAAAAAACTATGATGAATTAATTAAATACACTCAAGCATATTGCCTATACGGAGAAGGAAAGCATAAACTCAAGGATGAGGAAATAGAGGTCGACCTGTATGACATAAAACGTATGCTTTATTTAACATTAATGTCTGTCAATATTCTTGAAGCTATACGCTTCTATGTAAGCTTTGCTTGCTCTTTTGCATTCGCTGAACGAAAAGTAATGGAGGGTAATGCAAAAATTATCAAACTAATTGCTCGTGACGAAGCACTGCATTTAACAAGTACCCAGCACATGATTAATTTAATGAAAAGTGGAAAAGACGACCCTGATTTGAAAAAAATCGCCAAAGAGTGCGAGCCTGAAGTCATACAAATGTTTAAAGATGCCACCCAAGAAGAAAAAGACTGGGCAGATTATTTATTTCGTGATGGCTCAATGATTGGCCTAAACGCTGAAATACTCAAGCATTACCTCGAATATATAACAAATGTTCGCATGTCATCACTTGATTTAAAGCCAATTTTTGAACAAACAAGCAACCCTCTTCCCTGGATGAATCATTGGCTAGATAATGATAATGTACAGGTTGCACCTCAAGAAACCGAAATAACCTCTTACTTGGTAAGCGCTATTGATAATACTATCAATGAAGATGATAACGACTTCAGTGGCTTTAAACTATAAATGCTATATTCGATTAAATGTTTAAAATTGAATTTGACAAAAATAATGGAGAAACTGAGTTACTCTATGTTTACGGCGACGAGTCAATATTAACCGAGCTCGAATACCACAATGTCTTAATAAATCATAACTGCAGACAAGGTCATTGCGGAAATTGTATATTACATTTAATTGAGGGAGAAGTAATCCATCAGGAGAGCCTTATCCCCCTATCGTCATCTCCTAAAGAAATTCTAGCTTGTCAGTCAAAACCAATTACCGATATAAAAGTAAAAATAAGAGATTAATTAATTCTTTAAGAAGTCAATAACTGCTTGTGAATCCCCTTGAAACACTATTCTGTTTTTCTTTTTTGAAATTTGATAATCATACATAGGGTCATAATAATCTGTCAGCAATGCTTTAATAAGCGGGATATATGAATCAACCTCTGTATGTTCTTGATGTTTTGCTAAAGCGCTATCTAACATCTCTAACAAAAGCTTATAACGAAGCCCACCGAGTCTTTTTTGGATCTTAGAGAGACTGGCCTTCCAGTAATTTGAAAATTGTTTAAAACCATCAATTTCGTTATTTTTTCTAAAACTATCCAACATATCAACAACATAGGCTTTAAGGCTTAATTGAATACGCTCTTCCAGACTAGCACACAATATTACTAAATCTGATTGCAATATTTTATTTTTCAAATTAGTTGGCAAATACACTCTACCAATATTACTACCTTCATCCTCGAGAATCAATAAAGAGTTATTTTTTTTATGAATAAATTCAATTGCCAAAGCATTTTCAAAGGCTGTCTGTGTTGGCTGTGGAAAAATATTCTGTCCAAAAGCAGACCCTCTATGATTAGCCAATTCTTCTAAATCCATACTATTTCCCAATTCGCCAAGAAGAAGTGTTTTTCCACAACCTGTTTGTCCACCCAGAATCACAAAATTTGTCAATTCAACTATTTGATCTAGCTCTTTCGTAAGGTAACGACGCATATCCTTAAAACCACCTTTGACACGTGGATATGCAATACCGGAAGATTCAAATATCCAATGTTGAACTATCTCGGATCTAAGGCCTCCACGAAAACAATAAAGCGCACCATTTGGATGCTTTTCAACAAAATCCAACCAAGCATCCAACCTACTCTTTTTTATATCTCCGCTAACTAATCGATGACCAAGTTCTATCGCAGAATTTCTTCCATTATCTTTATAATCCACACCAATTAAACGACGCTCTTCATTATTCATAAGGGGAATATTTATTGCATTTGGAAAGGCGCCACGATCAAATTCAACTGGAGCACGAGTGTCAATTAAAGGTATATCGTTTTGAAATAAATACTGAAAATTATCAATTTCTGGCAATTCGTTCATCGCACCTGGATAATTTTAGAGTTTGATTCCTTTTGTATGATTGTCCCTATTGCTTGCAGGTTGCCATATTTCTCCAAAACACCATAAAGCGAATTATTAGCCTGCTCAGAAGCAGTTATAAGCAAACCACCACTGGTTTGTGGATCAAACAATATAGAGCGTTGAACTGGGGATAATTCGTTTACTTTATTACTATAACTTTCGAAGTTTCTTTGAGTTCCTCCAGGAATGCAACCTTCCCTCAAATAGCCATGCAAGTTTGGCAGAAGAGGAATTTTATCAAACTCAATTGTTGCAGATACATTGCTACCCAAACATATCTCTAAAAGGTGGCCTGCTAACCCAAAACCAGTGACATCTGTTATGGCATTGACACCAAAAATTTTTGCAACTTCAATGCCCATGTCATTCAGCTTACACATCTGATCTATCGCTTTTTGGTGGTCATCAAAATCAACTTTTTTCATTTTTTGTGCAGTTGACAATATCCCAACTCCTAAAGGCTTAGACAGATAAATTGAATCACCAACTTTGGCGTCTGTATTTTTTTTGATATCAGCAACATTAACAATGCCCGTAACAGATAGGCCAAAGATTGGTTCTGGAGAATCTATGCTATGTCCACCAGCAAGACTAATTCCAGCTTCAGTACATATCGCCCTACCCCCCTCAATAACTTTAGCTCCAATTTCTGTGGAAAGCTTATCTAAAGGCCAACCAAAAATTGCTATAGCCATTAAGGGTTTGCCACCCATAGCGTATATATCACTCATTGCATTGCAAGCGGCAATTTTGCCAAAAATATAAGGATCATCAACAATTGGCATAAAAAAATCTGTCGTACTAATCAATGCCCTGCCATCCCCTAAATCGTAAACAGCGGCATCGTCGTTTGACTCATTACCAACAATTAAATTGAAATCTTGAAATCCATTTTCTTGATTACCAAGAATTTCATCAAGCATTTTTGGCGAGAGCTTGCAACCGCATCCCGTGCCATGGCTGTACTCAGTTAAACGGATAGAATTAATAGTGGAATTAACGGTATTCAAATAATCAGAACCCTTATTCAAGATGAGAGTACTCTAATTCAAGTTTTTGATAGAGGTCAGACGGAGAAATATTTGGACATTTATCCATAATATTAAAAGCTACCACGTTATCTTCAACTTTTCCCCACAATTTAATATATGAACCATTCTTGTAGCCATGGTTTTGTCGAAATGAGTTTAATTGATTTTTTACTACATACCTCCTGTAGAGATCCTCGGTGTCAATCCCAACATGGGACAACGCAACAAAAAAGAGATCGCTGACTTCTCGAATTGCGTAAATATCGCCACATTTAGTATTTGTCACAGAGATGCTTATGATTTTTTCAAAAACTTCAACTAAAGCTAACGAATTCAAGTCCCCTGAGGTTTTTGTGTCTAGGTATTTGTAAGCGTAATCTTCATCATTTAGACGAATCAACTCTGACATAATAAAATGCCAAATGTCAACCAACTCTACTTTGATATTTTCCCAATCTGGCTCGGTATTAATATCTTTCCAATGCTTCCAATTAAACGAGTCAATTGCCTCAGAAGCCTCCATATAAATGCAACGATGCCAGCATATTTCTCTACCTTCTTGGGTCATGTTATCAAGCCAAATATCCCCATTTGTCTTGTTATTTAACTCCCTTTGAAGGGAAAACATTTGTTCTATAAAATTCATACTAAATGATATCTGGAATTGACTTAATTTGATTATAGTCTAACCAATTTTCAATAATGATTATTGTCAATAAATCGACAATAATAACTTCTCTATTTAATACCTCGCCATAGAAGCATCAATCTCTCTTGACCAGGCTTCAATCCCTCCGTGGAGATTTATTAATAACCCTAAAGCCTTTGGACATTAATATATTTGCCGCCTGCATAGAGCGTAACCCATGGTGGCAGTACAAAGCTATACCATTCTCCTTATTAAGTTTCATAAATGTCGCATTGATATTGCTCATTGGCATACATATTGAACCATCAATTTGACATATTTCAAACTCCCAATCTTCACGAACATCAACAAGCTTTACTTCATGGATATTTATATAGTCTCTAAATTGCTTAGGTGATAAATCATTAATCATGGATTTTCAAATAATCAAAGTATAATTGTGTGTCAGGACTAAACATTGTAATCTTTTCATATTCATAATTATTTAATTTAATGAATGACGACGTTTTCAATTTCCCTTGTGACTATCCAATCAAAATTTTTGGTAAAGATCAGCCTGATTTTGTGTCGACTGTATGCAATATAATTGAATTACATGTGGGTAAACTGCATAAAAATCAAATTACTTCTAAAGTAAGCTCTAAAGGTTCCTATATATCACTCACAGTAAGAATTATTGCTACAAGTCGTTCACAATTAGACGCCATAAACAAGTCACTACAAAATTGTCCAATGGTGGCATACCTTCTATAATATTCCTGTGATCAAAGTTCGCTCAAAAGGCATAACAGACTATCAAAAAACTTGGGAAGAGATGAAATCTTTTACCGAAAAAAGGCAACTTGATACGCCTGATGAACTCTGGTTACTTGAACATAAAAATGTCTTTACACATGGACTTTCTGGAAAACCTGAACACCTATTAAAAGAAACCGAGATACCTGTAATTACATCTGATAGGGGTGGACAAATAACCTATCATGGACCCGGCCAATTAATTGTCTATTGCTTAATTGATATCAAAAGACTGGGTATTGGAATAAAAAAAATTGTTTCCTTAATCGAGCAATCATCAATTGAGCTTCTATCTAATTATGATATTAACGCAAATACTATCCATGGCGCTCCAGGGGTATACGTAGAAGGCTCTAAAATTGCAGCCTTAGGTCTTAAAGTTAAACAAGGTAGAACGTATCATGGATTGAGCCTTAATATTGATATGGACCTAACACCTTTTGCATTAATTAACCCTTGCGGATATCCTGATTTAAAGGTTACTCAAATGTGCGATTTAACGGATAATGTTTTATCTATTTCTGACATTCAAAATGAACTTTCACAACATCTAATTAAGCATGTCACAAAATCTTGAAATTAAGGCCCTAAAGGGGGAATCAAAAACTAATCGCCTTAAAATTAAACCTGACCCCTTAAGGAAGCCACTTAAAAAGCCTAGCTGGATAAGGATAAAACATAGTGGCTCAGCAAAAATCAGTGAACTAAAAAATACCTTAAAAGCACAAAAACTATTTACAGTTTGCGAAGAGGCTCAGTGTCCTAACCTTAATGAATGTTTTAATCATGGTACGGCAACTTTTATGATTATGGGTCAAATATGTACCCGCAGATGCCCTTTTTGTGATGTCGCACACGGCAGACCAAAAGAGTTAGATGCTGATGAGCCAGTTCATTTAGCTGAAACTATAGCAAAAATGTCGCTCAAGTATGTTGTCTTAACTTCTGTAGATCGTGATGACCTAAGGGATGGCGGTGCTTTGCATTTTAAAAACTGTATCAACATGATTCGCAAAACAACACCTAAGATTAAAATCGAAATATTAACACCTGATTTCAGAGGTAGATTAGATAAAGCATTAAGGGAATTTCTTGATTGCCCTCCAGATGTATTCAATCATAATCTTGAGACCGTACCTAGCCTGTATCCTCAGGTTAGACCTGGCGCAAATTATTTAAATTCTCTCGAACTTTTAAAAAGTTTTAAAGAACAACACCCTCACGTAATTACAAAATCAGGACTAATGTTAGGCGTTGGTGAGACAAAAAAAGAGGTCGTTAATGTACTTAATGATTTACGCAAGCATAAAGTAGACATGCTAACTTTGGGCCAATACCTTCAACCCAGCCGCCATCATCTTGCTGTAGAAGAGTACATTACCCCCGAACAGTTTAGTCAATACAGGGAGCTCGCAGAAGAGCTAGGATTTACTCAGGTCGCAAGTGGACCGATGGTTAGGTCTTCATACCATGCAGACTTACAAGCCCAGGGAAAATTAGTCGTTTAATTAATCAATACTTATCAACAAAAATAGCTTTAAAAGTATACTAATTTCATGATTGGAACATTCCTCCTATCTCTACTATTTTTTCTGATTCTTAGAGATTTCATTTAGGTTTAAGAGTTAATATAAGCCATATAACCTTATAATATTGACATTAGCAAATTAGAATCAAACATGGCTATAGCGTATACTCCCGGCGAACCTTCTGGCATTGGACCTGATTTAGTAATCATGTATGCCCAAAAATCAATTAAGAAAAACCTTTTGGTGTATTGTGACCCTGACGTTTTAATTGACAGAGCAAAACAACTGAATCTTCCCATTTCTCTTAAAGAATCAAACCCAGAAATATGCAACAAATCTGAGTTAAATATTTACCCTATCAGAACGGATATTAAAGTGGAACCCGGAAAACTGGAGTCCAATAATGCGGCCTATGTTTTAAACACCTTAAATCAGGCAACTAAAGACTGTCTTAGCGGAAGATGTGATGGACTATTAACTGGCCCTGTTAACAAAGGCATAATCAATGAATCTGGCGTACTTTTTAGCGGGCATACAGAATTTCTAGCAAAGCTAAGTGGCGTTTCTAGAACCGTTATGTTGCTCGCAACCAAAGAATTAAAAGTTGCTCTTGCGACAACACACTTGCCTCTAAAGGAAGTTTCAAACCATATAACTAGAAAATCACTCAAGGAAGTTATTACTATTATCAAGAACAGTTTTATATATTTTGGTATCAATAACCCCCATATCTTAGTTTGTGGCCTAAATCCTCATGCAGGTGAAGATGGACATTTGGGAGACGAGGAAGTTAATGTAATTAACCCTGTAATTAGCGAACTTAATGATTTGGGTTACAATTTAACTGGCCCGGTTCCTGCAGATACAGCTTTTACATCAAAGTCTCTTAGCAAAGTCGACGTAGTGCTTACAATGTATCACGACCAAGGCTTGCCAGTATTGAAGGCACAAGGTTTTAATCAGGCAGCCAATATTACATTAGGATTGCCATTTTTCCGTACCTCTGTAGATCACGGCACCGCAATAGAACTTGCAGGCACTGGGAGAATTAGTTTGGGTAGTTTTAATGTGGCGCTACAGTATCTAGAAGAACTACAAAACAATGCCACATAAAGCTAGAAAAAGATTTGGCCAAAACTTTTTAACTGACAGACAGGTTATTGAAAGAATTGTTTCTACAATATCGCCCAATAAGGAGGACGACATAGTCGAAATAGGGCCAGGGAAAGGCGCCATCACTTTCCCTTTGCTTGAGCAATTAGATAAACTCAATGTAGTTGAAATAGATCGTGATTTAATTGCACTCTTGCAATCAAACCAAAATACTAAGCTCATAATCCATGAGGCAGACGCTCTTAGTTATGATTTTAGTCAGATCTCCAATAATCTAAGGGTAGTCGGTAATTTGCCTTACAATATCTCTTCGCCGCTACTATTTCACTTACTCAGCCAGAAAGACAATATCATTGATATGACTTTTATGCTTCAAAAAGAAGTAGTTGGTAGAATCGTCGCAAAACATAACTGTAAAGACTTCGGACGTTTAAGTGTGATGATGCAGAGCTTTTTTGATGTAGATCTAATTTTTACTGTGCCTAAGGAATCCTTTAGCCCCCAACCTAAGATTGAATCGGCCATAGTTTATCTAAAAACAAAGCAAAAACCACTAATAGACAACGTTCAGTTATTAGAAAAGGTTGTCAAAGTCTGTTTCTCTAAACGTAGAAAAACACTTAAAAACTGTTTAAAATCATATCTTAATCAAGAACAAACAGAGATTGATCTGTCGCAAAGGGCTGAAATGCTGAGTGTAGAAAGCTTTATAACTCTTACCAAGGATTATGCAAAACAACATTGAAATTGAAGTGAAGGTAACGTACCTTCCTAACCAGTCCGATATTCCAAATAGTCAATATGCATACGCTTATACTATAACAATCACCAATAAAGGTGATTGTGGCGCTCAACTGAGAACACGTCGATGGCTTATTGAAGACGAAACAGGCGACGTTGAAGAAGTGGTTGGGGAGGGAGTTATTGGACAGCAACCATACCTGTCACCCGGTGAAAGTTTTGAATACAGTTCTGGCGCAATTATCAGCACAGAAACTGGTTCAATGAAAGGCTCTTACGGCATGATTAACGATAAAGGTAAACGTTTTGATGCTGACATCCCTGAATTTTCTCTCAGTGAACCCTATACACTTCATTAAATCAAAATATGGACTATGTGATAGGAGATGTTCAGGGCTGTTATGACACACTCCAAAAGCTCCTGGTCAAAATTAATTTCTCAGAAGATAGAGACAGGCTATTTTTCTTAGGTGACGTTGTAAATCGAGGGAAAAAATCGTTAGAAACTTTGCGTTATATTAAGTCACATAAAGATAATGCAAATATGGTTTTAGGCAACCATGATTTTCATTTATTAATGTGCGCCTTTACATCACGTAAACCGAACCCAAAAGACACCTTTTTGGACATCATAGAGGCACCAGATAAAAACGCTCTTATTGACTATTTGCTCTCAAGACCTCTAATCATTGAATGCCAGGGGTTTTTATTGGTACACGCTGGTATTCCACCACAATGGGGCAAAAATGAGTCATTTGTCCACGCTGAGCTAGTTCAAAGGCAACTACAAGGCGATAGCGTAGAACTTTTTTTGCCAAAAATGTACTCTAACGAACCAACAAACTGGTCTAAAAACCTAGATATTGAACAAAAATCAAGATACACAATCAATGCACTAATGAGAATGAGATTTTGTAAAAGTAATGGTGAATTGGAATTTACCCACAAAATGAACGCTGACAAGGCGCCTAAGGGATACAAAGCTTGGTTTCTTCATGAAAACAGAATGCTCAAAAACGAAGAAATAGTTTTTGGTCATTGGTCAACACTAAGAGATATAAACATTAAAAATATTTATCCGCTCGATCGTGGTTGTTTTTGGGGCGATTATCTTAGCGCAATAAGATTGAATGACAGAGTCCAATTCTCGCAAAGATCTATCGAGTCTAATTAAGCCTTTCCAGTTCTCAGGTTCACCGCGCCTTCATAAACGAATTCAGCAGGTCCAGATAGATAAGCGCTTTTACCGTCAAACTCAACTAGTGCATCTCCTCCAGTCAAATGAACCTTAACTTTTTCATCTAGAAGTCCTAATCTAACACCATGAACAACTGCAGCACATGCCCCTGAACCGCATGCCAAAGTTTCGCCAACTCCCCTTTCAATAACACGCAAATAGATTTCACTGCTATTGACGATTTGCATAAATCCAACATTAACTCCATGAGGAAAAGAATTAGAATCTTGTATCTTAGTCCCAATACTTATAATATCATTGCTATTAATGTCTTCTGTATGAATAATTGCATGTGGATTACCCATCGATAAAACACCCATTTTTTGACCTTCAACAAGGTATTCTATGTCAATCTTTTCGGAAACAAACGGAACATCTCTCGGATCAAAGGCTGGACTACCCATATCTACTCGTACTGTATTATCATGGTTGATTGTAATTTCTAGTTTTCCGGAAATGGTTTCAACGGTTATTATGTTTTTCTGCGTCAGATTATTCTTTTCAACAAAACGTGCAAAACATCTTGCGCCATTCCCGCACTGACCGACCTCTGAACCGTCAGCGTTATAGATTACATAGCTAAAGTCAATGCCTTTTTTACTGGAATTTTCAACCATGAGAAGCTGATCAAAGCCAATACCAAGTCGTCGGTCTGCTAATTGACGAATTTCTTCAGTTGAAAGGCAGACATCACCTTCAATATTGTTAATAACAATGAAGTCGTTTCCCAAGCCTTGCATTTTTGTAAAATATAGCATAATACCATTTTAACCTTATGTATTTAATGCATTGACCTTATGTAAATTGATTATATTAATGAATATGATTACACCGAGCAATATTAATCTCAGTAAAGATAAAAATATCCTAACCATAAGGTTTCAAGCTACCTACTACTCTTTCTCAAGTGAATTTTTACGCGTTCATTCGCCTTCCGCAGAAGCTCTAGGTCACAGTCCTGGACAAGAAACACTCCAGCTTAATAAAGAGGATGTTGTCATAAATAAAATCAGGCCAGTTGGAAACTACGCAATTGCAATTGATTACAGTGATGACCACACCACGGGAATATACTCATGGAGCTACCTTCATTATCTCGCGCTCAATCAAGATAAACTATGGGAGAAATACAGTCAAAAAGTTATTAACTTAGAAATTGACTCATCTCAATAATCCCATCACTCTAAATAAGATTTATAAGTAGTTATAATTATCTAGATTATAAGAAGAGTTAGCTCACCTACTAAATATATATTTTGTTAAAATTGAACTTTATCAATTTGACTTAATTTGATTAAATCAAAAAATTCATTGTAAAAACTTGACTATAAATAAACCAATATGAAAATTAGAATTATACAAATTATCTTCTTTATATCTATATCTCTCTCTTTTCAAGGTTTTGCCGAAACCATCAGTAAAATTGAATTCTCTGGCCTTAATCTAACTCCAAAAAGCACTGTTATGAGCAAACTGCCAGTCAAAATTGGCGATGAATATAGTTCCAACACATCAAATAAAATCATTAGTTCACTTTTCGATACCGGCTATTTTTCTGATATTCAAGTTGAATTGAACAACGATATTCTCTTAATTGCTGTAATAGAGAATCCACGTATTAAGCTTATCAACATTAAAAGCGATTATAAAAAAAGTTGGTCTAACTGGTTTGATAATTCAAATCAAAAATTAGCTCTTGATAAGGCTAGCATTGATGAACTTGTTAGCAATTATGAACTTTCTGCTGGTGATATTTATTCAAAGAAAAAACTTCATGAACTTGTTTCGGAAATTAAGAATCAATATCTTGCTATTGGCTACTTCAATATAGAAATAGCAGAAAACCTTCAAATTGACTCACAAAATAGAATCGATATTGAGCTCAATATATCTCAAGGTAAGGAGGCAAGAATAGGGTTAATGAGTATTTCAGGTAACAGTATTTTCGAAGATGAAGAACTTTCAGATCAGTTTTCATTTGGAATAAAGACAAACTCTTTCATCAATTATTTTACCAATAAAGATCGATACACTGAATTGGCTTTTGATGAAGGTATGGAGTCTATATCGAGCCTCTACATGAATTCTGGCTATCTAAACTTTAAATTTACTAGTGTGAATAAAACGCTTTCTGAAGACAAAGAACATATAAATATTGAAATAGAAATTGATGAAGGAATTCAATATAAATTGGGAACTGTTAACTTTGAAGGTGAGTTTGGAAACCAGAAACATGATGACTTGATGAGACTTGTTAGCATCCAGAAAGGTGAAATATTTAATTGGGAGGCGATTGTTAATGATGTACAGAAAATTACAGATGTATTTGTAGATCAAGGATATGCATTCGCTAACATTAATCCTACTACCGAAGATGTTTTAGGTAGCGTGAATATTTATTTCAATATATCACTTAACAAAAAAGTTTATGTTAATAGAATTAAGATATCAGGAAATACTCGCACTCAAGATGAAGTTATAAGGCGAGAGATTTTGCTCTCAGAAGGTAGCCTATTCTCTCGTAGTGCGCTTAATGAATCCGTCATTAACCTTAGAAGATTAGGATATTTTTCTGATGTAGAGATGGAAGCTTCGAAGGTTGAAGGCATGCCTGACAAAATTGACTTAAATTTTGCAGTAAAAGAGACTAAAACAGGTGCAATAAGTTTTTCAGTTTCACATAGCAACAACTATGGAATATCTTTCGGCGCAGGGATTCAAGAAAAAAATATTTTCGGCTCTGGAAACACTTTTAATGTTAATCTAAAGATGTCAGAGTCATTCAAAAAACTCAGTATTTATTTTGAAGACCCTTATTTTAATGTCGACAATCATAGTATTAGTTACGGTGCCTTTTATAGCGAACAAAGTGATGATGATGTAATGAGTGACTCTTATACTGTTAACTCTAAGGGGCTATCATTGGGATATGGCGTTCCTTTAACAAAATATACTAGACTTAACACTAAACTGGAATACGCTAATAACGATTTAGTTTGTAGCTCTGGCTTTGCAGCTTCAAGCTATGAGCCCACACAATGTGCAAATAACAGTAACGATGAAGTTGTTTTTGGCCTTAGCTGGAATGAAAGCACTCTAAATCATTATTTGTACCCAACTGATGGCAAAAGCAATGCATTGAGCGTTGATGTTGCCTTGCCGCTTTCAGACTACCGTTATGTTAGTGTTAATGCAAACCATGTAAGCTACAAACCGCTAAGTGGCAATTTGACTTTAAAATTAACAGGTAGCTTAGGTCTAATTTCAGGTTATAGCGGAAATGAAGTTCCCTTCTTCAAGCGTTATTTTGGTGGAGGTAGCGGTTCTGTTCGTGGGTTTGGCAATAGAACTCTTGGGCCAACTTATCCTAATTCAGCTGCCAAGGGAGGTGAGATCTCTGTCTTAGGAAGTTTTAACATTATCTCACCAGCTAGCTTTATAAGTAATAGTGAAAATATGAGGGTAAGTGCATTTGTTGATACTGGCAATATTTTCGAAAAATCATCCAGTATGAAGCTAGGCGACCTCAGAATGTCAACTGGTGTCGCATTCGCATATCTCAGCCCTATCGGTGCAATCGGAGCTTACTGGTCTACTCCAATTCTTAAGAAGACTGGTGATGATATAGAAAATTTTAGTTTTTCATTAGGAACTGGTTTTTAGTATAGACAATGAGAGCTTTTGCCATTTTGGTTTTAGCTTTATTAACTGGTTTAGCTACTGCTGAATCAATAAAAATAGGCTATCTAAACATTGAAGAAGTTGTTAATAACTTAACTCAGTATCGACATGGCAATGAGAGAATTGCCGATAAATTTGATTTCAGAAAAAAAGAACTTCTCAATCTTTTCAAACATATTGAGCTTTTAAAAGAAGACCTTAGTAGCAAATCCAATCATCTCACGACTGAAGCGTATAAAAATGAAATAAATCATATAAATAAACTTGAAGTTAATTTTCAAAAAGATACCGAGTTATGGCAATATCAACTTAATCAAGAGAAGCAATTATTGTTGCAACAAATTGAATTATTGATCAACCAAGCAGTAGAAAGGTTTGCCAAAGAGGAGTTTTATGATTTAATCTTGTATGATAATGTTGCTTTTACGAGTGATAAAATAAATGATATCAGCAATGATGTAATTAATTTGATTGAGACTTCGTTACCATGACTTATAAACTTGGACTAATCGCCGAAAAAATTGGAGCTGAATTAATCGGCGATTCAGAAATTGATATTAACGGAATTAATTCTTTATCAAAAGCTAATGCTAACCAGTTAAGTTATATTGCTAACAAAAAATATATAGATTCTTTGGTAAACACAAATGCTGGTGCGGTGATCTTAAGTGAGAACATGAAAAATGATTGTAAAACTAACGCACTGTTAGTCTCAAACCCATACTTAGCCTTTGCTAAAGTAACTCATTTTTTCAAATCGAACAATACTATCCCTAAAGCTAACAATCTAAATATTGACCCCTCGGCTAACTTGAACAATGCTGTACTTGGTCCAGGCTGTGTTATTGGAAAAAACGTATTGATTGGCAAAAATACAACGCTGGAGTCTAACTGCATAATAGAAGATAACGTTAGAATTGGTAATGAGTGTCATATATCATCCAGCGTAATTATCCAACGAGATTGCCAGCTAGGTAATAATTGTACAATATTGCCTAGTAGTGTTATTGGTTCTGAAGGTTTCGGCAACGCCTTAGATGAAAACAAATGCTGGCATCGTATTGCTCATTTAGGTAAAGTTGTGATTGGTGATAATGTATGTATTGGCTCAAATTCAGCAATCGACAGAGGAACAATTGACGATACCCAGATTCATAGTGGAGTTAAAATTGACAATCTTGTTCACATAGCTCACAACGTTGTAATAGGTGAAAACACGGCTATTGCAGCGAAGACTGGCATTGCCGGCAGTACAGTTATTGGGAAGCGCTGCATGATTGGAGGGATGGTAGGCATTGTTGGACATTTAAATATAACCGATGACGTTACCATTAATGCTACAAGTACAGTCAATCGGGACATCAAAAAACCTGGCATCTATACTGGCTTCTTCCCTCTTATGCCTCATAACGCATGGAAAAAGGCTGGAATGTGGCTCACAAAACTTGATAAAATTACCCGAATATTAAACATTAAATTAAAAGACACTAAGTAAATACTATGGAAATGAATATTAATGAGGTAAAAAATTTCTTACCTCATCGCTACCCTTTTTTACTAATTGACAGGGTCCTTGACTTTACGGTTGGGAAAAATTTGACAGCAATAAAGAATGTCTCATTTAATGAACCCCATTTTAGCGGCCACTTTCCTGATCAGCCAATTATGCCTGGAGTGCTAATTATTGAGGCTCTAGCCCAGGCAACCGGCATACTGGCATTTAAATCTGAAGTTGGACAGCCTGTGACTGGTCAAATTTATATGCTGGTTGGCGTTGACAAGGTTCGCTTTAAGAGAACTGTGGAGCCGGGAGACCAACTTAAACTCTATGTCGAGGTAATGACAGTAAGGCGAGGCATTTGGAAATTTGATTGTAGAGCTACAGTTGAAGAGCAGCTAGTGACTTCTGCAGAAATAATATGTACCCAAAAGCCTGCAAGGTGATTATTTATGGCTATTAATCCATCTGCAATTATTCATGAAAGTGCTAAAATTCACAAGGATGCAGTGATAAAAGCGTCTGCTGTTATTGGCGCACACGTAGAAATTGGTGCGGGCACTGTTGTTGATTCTCACGCTGTTATCGCCGGACCAACTAAGATAGGTAAGAATAATCATATTTATTCATTTGCCTCAATCGGAGGAGATCCACAGGATATTACTTATGAAGACGGACAGGAAAGTAATCTGGTTATCGGGGACGACAACCTTATTAGAGAGTTTTGCACAATAAACCGCGGAACCGAAAAAGAAAACTCGCTCACTAGGGTTGGTTCAAATAATATGTTAATGTCCTATGTTCATATAGCGCATGATTGTCAACTAGGCAACCATATTATCATGTCTAATAACGCATCACTTGCTGGACATGTTCGCATAGCTGATTGGGCTATTCTGGGTGGCTTTGTGTTAGTTAAACAGTTTTGCAATGTTGGCAGACATACCTATGCTGGAATGGGAAGTCATATCAATAAAGACATTCCAGACTATATGGTAGCTTCCGGTGTTCAACCAAGAATAAGAAGCATCAATACAGTTGGAATGAAACGAAGGGGTTTTAGCGCAAGTTCAATTGCCTCTATTAAACGAGCCTTCAAAGTTGTTTATCGTGAAACTCAAGGAAGACTTTTAGATCATGCTCTAAAAGAGTTAAAAAACTCTGAATCAGATAGTCACGAAGTTATGCAATTTATTGAATGTATACGAAATTCTCGAGTAGGAATCATGCGTGGTCCAGGGGACGAGTAACTAAAAGCTCTTTTTATAATGGAAAAATCTTTATTAAAGTCTAGCAGTATTGTAACTGTAATGACTCTGTTATCACGTATTTTTGGTTTGGTGCGCGACTTTTTTATTGCCAGATACTTTGGCGCAAATGGGCTTTCTGATGCCTTTCTTGTAGCCTTTCGTATACCTAATTTTTTTCGAAGGTTGTTTGCAGAAGGAGCCTTTTCCCAGGCCTTTATACCAATACTAGCTGAGAGTAAGGCTAATAAATCTGAAGCAGAAGTTCAATTAGTTATTAATCATATTGGCACTAAGTTATTTACTGTTCTAATTCTGATTACAGTGGTTGCAGTGCTGCTAGCTCCTATTGTGATATTTCTCTTTGCTTGGGGTTTTTATTTCAAGCCCGACACAACGCAGTTTTATTTAGCATCCGATATGCTTAGAATCACTTTTCCTTATCTTTTATTGATATCTTTGACCGCCCTATCAGGTGCTATATTAAATACTTATGATAATTTTAGTGTTCCAGCATTTACCCCTGTTCTGCTAAATATTTCTTTAATACTTAGCGCTGTCTTTTTATCACGGTATATGGCAACCCCCATCATGGCTCTTGCCTGGGGGGTGCTAGTCGGTGGTTTTGCCCAGCTATTCTTTCAAATACCATTCTTAATAAAAATTAAACGATTGCCAAAGTTACAGTTTGGTCATCACGAAGTTCTTAAAACACTAAAGAAACGCTTGATACCAGCACTATTCGGTGTCTCGGTATCACAAATTAACTTACTTATTGATACCATGATTGCCTCAACGCTTATTGCGGGAAGTGTTTCTTGGTTGTACTATTCAGATCGATTATTGGAGCTACCTTTGGCGCTAATTGGAATTGCCCTTGCGACTGTAGCTTTGGCAAAATTGAGTCATTATTATGCAAAGAATGACACAAAAGAGTTTACAAGTACAATCAATAAAGCGCTACTTTATGCTCTTTTATTGGGCTTGCCTTCTTGTGTTGGCCTGGTTATGTTGTCCGAAGAACTGATAGTCACACTTTTTCAATACCAAGAATTCGACTCATATGCCGCAAAACAATCCTCGCTAAGTCTTAAGGCGTATGGTGCTGGCTTAATTGTATTTATAGCGGTCAAGATTCTTGCGCCAGTCTTTCTTTCCAGGGGCGATACTAGAACCCCTGTCAAGGCAGGTATAGTAGCTATGGTATCAAATATTTTCCTAAATATAATCCTAGCTTACTACTATGGCCATGTTGGATTGGCAGCGGCAACCTCAATTTCAGCTCTTCTAAATGCAGCATTTTTATATTATTATTTACGCAAACAGTCAATTTTTAGGCTGAATAACGAATTTTTCAAAATGCTATTTAAAGTTATTTTTGCAAGCATTATAATGGCATTATATGTTTACTTTACGTCAACAAATATAGATAACTACTTGCAATCTGCAGCTCTAGAGAGAATCATAATGATTTCAAAAACAATACTTATTTCAGTTTTAATATATTTTTCAAGTCTGTACTTAATGGGAATTCGAATAAATAAAATATGACAACACTTTTTTGCATTAAATTGAATAAAGAATTGGAGGCCCTTGATAGAGCGCCCTACCCTGGAGAATTAGGTAAACAGATACTAGAAAATGTATCCAGAGAGGCATGGCAAATGTGGCTAGACCACCAAACCATGCTGATTAATGAAAATAACTTGAATCTGTTTGAGGCTTCTTCTCAAAGTTATCTCAAGGAGCAAATGGAAAAATATTTTTTTGATAGTGGTAATTTAGATTCAATCGAAGGTTATATTCCTAAATAATTATGCCTAGCTTGTTTATTATTTCAGCGCCGTCCGGTTGTGGAAAAACCTCACTTGTGGAGGCATTAATCAATAGAAATGACAATCTTTGTGTCTCAGTTTCTCATACAACTCGCAAACCTAGAGCGGAAGAGATTAACGAAATTAATTATTATTTCATTTCTCTTGGGGAATTCGAAAAAATGATAGTTGACAATGCCTTTGTTGAATACGCCAAAGTTTTTGATAACTACTATGGAACGGCTACCGAATCAATCAAACATCAGACTAGTAAGGGGAAAAGTGTCATTCTAGAAATTGATTGGCAAGGCGCACATCAAGTCAAAATAAAGTTTCCTAATGCTGTCAGTATTTTTATCTTGCCGCCTTCGAAAGAGGACCTTGAAAAACGCCTCCAGCAAAGAGCGCAGGATGACCAGTCAACAATAAACAAAAGGATGGCTAACGCTAAAAATGAGATGTTGCACTATAAAAACTACGAATACCTCGTAATTAATGAGGATTTCGATACTGCCTTGAGTGATCTAGAAATCATCATTTGTAGGTCAGACAAGGCTTCTGAGAGATCTAGACTGTCAATCACTGAACAATCAATAAAATACAAAAAATTACTCAAAAAATTGATATAACGAGATATTTTGGTATAATTTAGCTTTGAAAAATGGTTTTGACAAATAATTATGAGTGAATACGCACTATCTTTGCAGAAGACGGCTGGAAGCCTAGAGGTACAGAAGTACCCTCCAATACTTACTCCAGAGGAGGAGTACAGTCTAGCCATTGAGCTTTATGATAATGGCGACTTGTCAGCCGCTAGGAAGCTAGTGCTTGCACATATGCGCTTTGTTGCTTTTATTGCTCATGGCTACAAAGGATACGGCCTCGAACAGGCTGACCTTATCCAAGAAGGTATGATTGGCCTGATGAAGGCTGTTAAACGATTTGATCCTTATAAGAAAGTCAGATTATCTTCCTTTGCGGTTTATTGGATTCGCGCTGAAATTCATGAATATGTTTTCAAAAACTGGAAAATCGTTAAGATTGCTACAACTAAAGCTCAACGAAAGCTTTTTTTCAAGCTTAAGCAAGCTAAAGCACACATCTATACTTCTCTAACAAATGATCAAGCAGAAGAGATTGCGAGTGACTTAGGTGTAAGAAAACAAGATGTCATTGAAATGGAGTCACGACTTCAGCTAAATGACGTGGCATTTGAAGTTCATGATGATGAAGACACATATACACCAGAACAATACCTTGCAGACCCAAAACAAACTCCTGAACAATTATTGTTGAGTGATAGAAGCCGAGAGGACCTGCAACACAGGCTTTATCAAGCTCTTTCTTCCCTAGACGAAAGAAGTATAGATATTTTACAGTCAAGGTACTTGAAAGAAGAAAAAACGACCCTACATACTTTAGCTGACAAGTACGGTGTTTCTGCTGAAAGAGTTCGCCAACTTGAAAATAAAGCGATTAAAAAGCTTAAAGAACGTCTAGAAGAATAGAAACCTTCAAAGACATTTTTTTTTGTCCAATCAAGGAGAAAACATGGAGATTCGTCCCTTACACGATCGTGTGATCGTTCGTAGAGTAGAAGAAAAGAAAACAACCGCTAGCGGTTTGATCATTCCTGACTCATCAGCTGAAAAACCTTCAAGAGGTGAAGTTGTAGCTACAGGCAATGGTAAAAAAAATGATAAAGGTGATATCATCCCTTTAGATGTTAAAGTTGGCGACACAGTGATGTT
This sequence comes from uncultured Gammaproteobacteria bacterium, assembly GCA_913047325.1. Classification (GTDB taxonomy): domain Bacteria; phylum Pseudomonadota; class Gammaproteobacteria; order PS1; family Pseudothioglobaceae; genus Pseudothioglobus. The sequence continues at coordinate 21,904 of CAJWTP010000002.1, read as the reverse complement.
TGGCCAATACGCAGGCTCAGAAATCACTGTAGGCGAAGAAAAGCTATTAGTGATGAGCGAAGATGAAATCGTTGCAGTTATTGAAGAATAGAGGAGATAAGATATGTCAGCAAAAGAGGTAAAGTTTGGCTCAGAAGCCAGAGAATCAATGTTGTCAGGGGTTAATATGCTTGCCAATGCCGTGAAAATTACACTAGGACCTAAAGGTAGAAATGTGGTTATCGATAAATCATTTGGAGCACCTGCCATAACTAAGGACGGAGTCACTGTTGCCCAAGAAATTGAGCTTGAAGGTAAATTCGAAAATATGGGAGCACAAATGGTCAAAGAGGTTGCCTCCAAAACAAACGAGATTGCTGGTGATGGAACTACAACAGCCACAGTTTTAGCGCAATCACTAATATCCGAAGGTGTCAAATCTGTTGCCGCAGGTATGAACCCGATGGACCTTAAACGTGGAATCGATAAAGCTACTGAGGTAGTTGTTAAGGCGCTTCAAAAGGCATCACAGCCATGTAGCGACTCAGCCTCTATTGCTCAAGTTGGTACAATCTCGGCAAACTCTGACACTTCTGTAGGTGACATTATTGCCGAGGCTATGGAAAAAGTAGGCAAAGAAGGCGTTATAACCGTCGAAGAAGGAACAACATTAAATAACGAACTTGATGTTGTAGAAGGCATGCAGTTTGATCGCGGTTATCTTTCTCCTTACTTTATAAACAACCAAGAGTCTATGAATGCAGATTTGGAGTCTCCATATATCTTGCTACATGACGCTAAAATTGCCAATATACGTGACCTACTGCCTGCACTAGAATCAGTTCAAAAGGCTGGCAAACCTCTACTAATTATCGCTGAAGATATTGAAGGTGAGGCTTTAGCAACTTTGGTTGTAAATAATATGCGTGGTATCGTTAAAGTTGCCGCGGTCAAGGCGCCTGGTTTTGGTGATAGACGTAAAGCAATTCTAGAAGATATTGCTGTTCTTACCGGCGCTACTGTGATCTCTGAAGAGGTTGGCCTTTCACTTGAAGGCATAACTGAAGAGCATCTAGGTACTGCTAAACGAGTTGAAATTGGCAAGGAAAACACGACTATTATCGATGGCGCTGGTTCAAAAAAGAATATTGATGGCCGTATTGGACAAATCAAAACTCAAATTGAGGCTACCTCTTCTGATTACGATAGAGAGAAACTTCAAGAACGTCTGGCTAAACTATCTGGCGGTGTCGCATTGATTAAGGTTGGCGCAGCTACAGAGCTTGAAATGAAGGAGAAGAAAGATCTCGTAGATGACGCCCTTCACGCAACACGCGCTGCTGTGGAAGAAGGCGTTGTTCCTGGCGGTGGTGTTGCGCTTGTTCGTGCAGTCTCGTCTTTAAAATCTATCAAGGGTGAAAATAGCGATCAAGATGTTGGTATTAGTATTTGTAAACGCGCTCTAGAGGAGCCTTTAAGGCAAATAGTCGCTAACGGTGGTGGCGAAGCTTCTGTTGTGCTTAATGAGGTAGTTAAGGGCAAGGGTAACTTTGGTTACAACGCTACTACTGAGGCCTATGGTGATATGCTTAAAATGGGAATATTAGACCCCACAAAGGTAGTACGTGCAGCACTTCAACACGCTGCAAGTATCTCTGGCCTGATGATCACTACTGAAGCGATGGTTACTGATATGCCACAGGAAGCGGCTCCTGCGATGCCTGATATGGGCGGCATGGGTGGCGGAATGCCAGGGATGATGTAAATTCGCTAATAAGCAATAAAAAAGCCCCAATTATTGGGGCTTTTTTTGGTATTATGAGTGCCAAATATTTAACTTCAAACTATGTCTAATTACGACGCTTCTTCGATCGAAGTCCTTACTGGCCTGGAACCAGTCAAAAAACGCCCAGGAATGTACACGGAGACCGAGAGACCGAATCATCTTGCTCATGAAGTAATGGATAACAGCGTCGATGAAGCGGTTTCTGGATATGCTACCCAAATCAATGTTACGCTGTACCAAGACGGTTCTGTATCGGTTGAAGATGACGGCAGAGGTATTCCGGTAGATATACACCCAAAAGAGGGGGTGCCTGCTGTGGAAGTTATTTTAACAAAGCTTCATGCTGGCGGTAAATTCTCGAATGATGCATACCAGTTTTCAGGTGGACTGCATGGAGTCGGGGTTTCAGTTGTTAATGCGCTCTCTAGTTCATTTGAGGTTTGGATTAAGAGAGAGGGTAAGCATTATTATATGGCGTTCAGCTCAAGTGTAAAAACTGGTGACCTAGAAGTAATTGGCGAGGTCGGAAAGCGTAACACCGGAACCCTAATAAAATTTACTCCAAATGCGAAATATTTTGACTCGGTTAAATTTTCTATCAGCCAACTCCGCCATAATCTGCGCTCGAAGGCTGTTCTTTGTCCTGGTCTTGAAGTTAATTTCGACAATCAAATGGACAATACTAGGGACAAATGGCTCTATCAAGACGGCATCAAGGATTACCTTCAAGCCACCCTTGATGGGCTTGACTGTCTGCCCTCTCCACCATTTGTTGCCTCATTTAAATCTAAAGAAGATCATCTAGATTGTGCCCTCACCTGGACTGAAAATAGCACGAATATCACTACAGAGAGCTATGTTAATTTAATACCGACGGTTGGTGGTGGCACTCATGTCAATGGTCTACGTTCAGGACTAACAGATGCACTCAAAGAGTTTTGTGAGTTTAGAAATCTGATTCCCAAGAACATAAAGCTCACACCTGACGACGTGTGGCAGAAAATTGCCTTTGTATTATCGATTAAAATCCTTGACCCGCAATTTTCTGGACAGACTAAGGAAAGGCTTTCATCCAGAGAGTCCGCTTCATTTGTCTCTGGGATCGTTAAAGATTCTTTTAGTCTCTGGCTCAATCAACATACTGACATTGCAGAAAAGATTGCAGAATTAGCTATTCTTAACGCCCAGTCAAGGCTTAAAAATACAAAGAAAGTGGTTCGCAAGAAAATCGTTAGCGGCCCTGCCTTACCCGGAAAACTCTCAGACTGTACTAGCAGCAATCTTGACCAGACTGAAGTTTTCCTCGTTGAGGGAGATTCGGCCGGCGGCTCAGCAAAACAGGCAAGAGATAAAGAATATCAAGCAATACTACCGTTAAGAGGAAAGATCCTCAATACATGGGAAGTTGACTCTGCACATGTACTCGAATCTAACGAAATCCATGACATCAGCGTTGCTATCGGTCTTGAACCTAATAGCAATGATTTATCGGGTTTGCGCTATGGAAAGATCTGCATCTTGGCTGATGCAGACTCAGACGGCGCCCATATCGCCACACTGATATGCGCCCTATTTGTCAAGCATTTCCCTAAACTAGTTAAAGAAGGTCACGTCTACGTTGCGATGCCTCCGCTTTATAGGATTGACGCTGGAAAACAGGTCTTTTACGCACTGGACAATAAAGAAAAAGATGCTTTTGAAAAAAAACTTGCAAAAGAAAATAAGAGGCAAAAAATTCAAGTGCAAAGATTCAAAGGCTTGGGCGAGATGAATCCAAAGCAACTAAGAGAAACAACTATGCAGCCAGACACTAGGCGTCTGATACAATTAACGCTTAATAACCCCCTGCAGGTGAACCAAAAAATGGACATGTTGCTCTCAAAAAAACGCGCTCCTGACAGAAAATCCTGGCTAGAAACAAAAGGCAACCTTGCCAATGTCTAAGGCAATTGTTCTATTGTCTGGCGGATTAGACTCAACGACAACACTTGCCATAGCTAAATCAGAAGGTTTTGATTGCTATGCGCTAAGCTTTGACTATGGACAAAAACAAAGTTCCGAGCTTGTCTCTGCAAAAAATATTGCCAAACAATTCGGTGTTCTTGAGCACCGAATAATGCATATATCTCTAGCAGATATTGGTGGCTCAGCGCTCACTGATCCTAGCTTGAAAATTCCTAAATATGAAGAAAGTAGTGAAATCCCAATTACCTATGTACCAGCGAGAAATACTATCTTTTTGTCATTTGCCCTTGCCTGGGCTGAAGTCCTAGAATCACAATCAATCTTTATCGGAGTTAATGCGCTTGACTATTCAGGCTATCCTGACTGCAGGCCAGAATATATAAAGGCATATGAGGTAATGGCTAACCTTGCAACCAAACAATCTATTGAAGGAAACAGGCTAAACATACATACACCATTAATCCATCTCAGTAAAGCGCAAATTATTGCTAAAGGTCTGAGTCTAGGAGTTGACTACTCAAATACGACAACTTGTTATCAGGCAAATAGTCTGGGCGAGGCATGTGGTGAGTGCGATGCCTGCGTACTTCGCCATAATGGTTTTGTTGAAGCGGGCGTCGAGGATCCAACAAAGTACCAACAAAATAATTAGAATTTAGCTCTACAAAACCTTTATTTGACGATAAAATGGTAATTTTTTTACCAATCAAGGAATAAATTATAATGAGTATTGAAGATAGAGTACGCAAGGTTGTAAGCGAACAACTAGATGTGAGCGGTGAAATTGACAATAACGCTTCTTTTATTGACGATTTAGGCGCCGACTCTCTAGATACTGTTGAACTGGTCATGTCTCTAGAGGAAGAATTTGACTGCGAAATTCCTGATGAAGAGGCAGAAAACATTACAACCATTCAACAAGCAATACACTACATTAATGCAAATCTATAGTTTCGAATAAATATATTCCTGAAGGCGCTTTCTTGGTAAATTAAGCGCCTTTTTTCATCCTAAAACTGAGTTAATTTTATTATGAAAAATAGAAGAGTAGTAATTACAGGGCTAGGAATGGTCTGCCCAGTTGGTTTAAATGTTGATGAATCATGGAGCAATATTATAAACGGTGTTTCTGGTATCGCCACACTTGATAATATTGACACAGAAGAGCAGGCAGTTAAGTTTGGCGGCTCGGTAAAAAACTTTGATGTCTCCACATACCTCAACCCAAAAGATGCAAAAAAAATGGATATTTTTATTCATTATGGTATGGCTGCAGGGATTCAAGCGATTGAGGATAGCGGTCTGGATATTACCAATAGCAATGCAGAGAGAATAGGTGTAGCCATAGGGGCGGGAATAGGTGGCCTCCAGACTATCGAAAAAACTACCAATCTTTTTAGAGACAAGGGACCTAGAAGAATTTCACCATTCTTTGTGCCCTCTTCTATCATCAACATGGTGTCAGGTAACTTATCCATAAAGTATGGCCTAAAGGGTCCAAATTTTGCCATAGTGACTGCCTGTACAACTGGCACACATAATATTGGCGATGCCTCCAGGATCATAGAATATGGTGACGCAGACGTAATGGTCGCTGGTGGAACCGAAATGTCTACAACTGATTGCGGTCTGGGTGGTTTTGCAGCTGCTCGCGCCCTTTCAACTCGTAACGATGATCCACAAACTGCTTCAAGGCCATGGGATATTGATAGAGACGGATTTGTTCTCGGTGACGGTGCTGGTGTGATCGTTCTAGAAGAGTACGAGCATGCAAAAAAGAGAGGCGCTAAAATTTACGCTGAAGTTTCGGGCTACGGAATGAGTGGTGACGCTTATCATATGACATTACCTTCAGAAGGCGGGGAAGGCGCTTCTAGGTGTATGAATAACGCCCTTAATAATGCCGGGATTAACAGCGACCAAGTAAACTATATTAACGCTCATGGCACCTCTACTCCTGCCGGTGATATTGCTGAAACTGATGCCGCAAAACTATCACTAGGCTCTCATGCAAAAAAAATTGTTATGAGTTCAACAAAATCGATGACTGGTCATCTGTTGGGTGCTGCTGGAGGGATTGAGGCAATATTTACAGCTCTTGCAATAAGGGACCAGATTGCACCACCAACAATCAACATATTTAACCAGGACCCTAAATGCGACCTTGACTACGCTGCCAATCAAGCCAAAGAAATGAAAATTAATCACGCAATATCAAACTCATTTGGTTTTGGGGGCACAAACGGCTCTATCGTATTATCCAAGATAGACTAACTATAAATTTAATCCTCAACAACCAACGTGGATGTTTCGATTGCATCGGAACCAGAAATTAGTTCCTCAACAATGTTGTAGATACGAATTGCACCATTCTTAACGCTGTACAATGCCTCTTGCTTGTGAATGATTAGTTGCCAACTTTCTTCGTCCGATTGAAACTTGATAGCACCTCCGATAAGGGCTAATGCAACAATCACACCTAACAAAAATTTAATCATCCTTAAAAGGCACTATTTTTTTCATAAAATGATATTTTACCGAGTGTTTCACTTAATTACTGCGTAATTCCTGACGCTCTTAGAAGGCCGTCTATTTCAGGTTTTTTGCCCCTAAATTTCTTATACTGCTGTATAAAATCTAGGCTACCTCCAACTTCAAGGATACACTCTCTGAATTGCTCTGCGACCTTAGAACCTATGCCACCATTTTGAATTACGTAATCATAGGCATCAGCGGCCAATACCTCCGCCCACTTGTAACTATAGTAACCTGCAGCATAGCCGCCGCCAAAGATATGAGAAAAAGAATTCAAAAAGCGATTTTCATCAATTATAGGCATCAGTGATGTTTTCTCTCTAACGTCACTTAGAACATCATAAGTGTCATTATCGGTCATATGTGTATGGACGTCCCACAAAGCAAACTCACATTGCCTTAGCATTTGCAAACCAGACTGAAAATTCTTTGAAGCAACAATTTTTTCGAACAATTCCTCTGGTAATGTTTCACCTGTTTTCCAATGACCAGATAGACAATTGATAACTTCTTTTTCATAACAATAAAACTCCATGTATTGACTTGGCAATTCAACACCATCCCAAGGAACTCCATTTATACCGGCAGCACAAGGGAAAGGCACTTTTGTTAAGATGTGATGCAGTGCATGGCCAAATTCGTGAAACAAGGTGACAATCTCGTCAAACTCAAACAGGGCCGGCTTTCCATCCGTTGGAGAGTTTAAATTGCAAACCACAAAGGCAACCGGGAGGCAGTCCTTATAAGGGCCCTGGTAATCCGACATCCAGGCGCCGCCACGCTTATTTTCTCTGGCATAGGTGTCCAGAATAATTCGCCCGATTGCACCGCTTGCATCAGAAAGTTCAAGTACTTTTACATCATCATGGTAAGTAGTTTCAGACACTGGGGATATGCCAATCCCATAGAGCATTTCAATGGTTGAAAACAGCCCATTTAATACACTTTCCTCTGGAAAATATGGAGTTAAATCAGAACGCTTATAACCAAACTTTTGCTGCTTAAGTTTTTCAGAGTAATACATCAAATCCCAGGGCGCTAGTTCTTGCCCTGCAAAGATTTGCAGCTCCTCCAGCTCGCTAATGGCTTGCGCTTTGGAGCGTGCAACAAGTTCATCTAAAAAATCAACCACTTCTGCTGGTGAATTTACCATTTTTGGTTCGACTGACAGTTCAGCGTAATTTCTAAACCCCAAAAGCTCTGCAAGCTCACTCCTTAGCCTTAGAATGTCATTCATAACTCCCCGGTTATCAAACTCTTTTGAAGTATGACCAACATCAGAGGCTCGAGAGATATAAGCACGATAGACTTCTTCCCTTAATGACCTGCTATCAGCATAAGTCATCACATCAATGTAGACCGGAATTTGAAGGTTTAAACAGCAACCATCGCTAGTCATCACTTTGGCTAATTCACTTTCTGAGTAGCCACTGAGCTGTTCAACAGTAACTGTTTTTTCCCATTCATTTGTTGACTGTAAAACGTTTTTTGAAAACTGATTGCTTAATAAACTTAGCTCTTCCTGTATTGCTTTAAATCGATCAGACTCCTCCCCTTCAAGAGCAACACCTGAAAGCTCAAAGCTCTGTATAGACTCTTTAACGATGTGTGTTTGCTGGGCATTTAATTCAGTATTCTGCAGTCTCTGGAATGCATTATAAAGAGACTTATTGGTGCCTATCTCACTATAATAATTTGAAATTAAAGGTAATGTCTTTTTATATTCAGCATTAAATTCTTCCGAAAACATCACCGAGTTGAGATGGGAATTAACGCTGGTCTGTTGCCCTAATTCATGCTCAATCTTATCTAGCGGCTCTACAACACTCGTCCAGTCATCGCCATGGCTTGCACTATTCGCTACAAGCAGGCCCTTCGAGGTTATTTTATTTATAGTTTTTTCGAGTTTTGTCGGTTGAAAATCTGGCGATCTATTAACGTTCATAATGCTGAAAAATTGTGGATTGAAATAGCAACCAATTTTGCCATATATCGTAAATCACACAGATAAATAATGGAGCATTTATTGGAATCTCAGGCAAGTTTTTTTGTTGCTTTTATTTTAGAATCATTGTATTCTTCATATGCCATTTGTAATCAAATTATTTTGAAATAAATATGTCTAAACACAACAACATTCTTATCGTCATGGCAGACCAGCTAACGGCAAAAGCTTTGGGATGTTATGGCAATCACGAAGTGCAAAGCCCCAATATTGACAAACTCGCTAATGAAGGGATTATATTTGAGGCTGCATATTCATCTAGCCCGCTCTGCACTCCTGCTCGATATGCATTTGTAACTGGGCAAAATATTTCTCGTTTTGGGGGTTATGATAACGCCTCATACCTTCCCTCGACAATACCAACTTTTGGTCATTATTTAAGGCTTATGGGCTACAAAACTAGCGTATCTGGAAAAATGCATTTTGTCGGCTCTGACCAGTTACATGGATTCGAGACAAGACTTACAACTGACGTTTATCCGGCAGATTTTGGCTGGATTCCAGACTGGACAAAACCTGACGAAAGGATTGACTTGTGGTATCACAATATGTCCTCAGTCAAGCAAGCTGGTGTTGCCGCAATAACCAACCAACTATGCTACGACGAAGAGGTTGGCAATGCTTCAGTAAGGGCCATTTATGATCATGCAAGGAGTGAAGATGAGAGGCCATTATTTCTTCTTACCAGCTTTATCCATCCACATGACCCTTATGCAGCAAGAAAGAAGTACTGGGATCTATATGAAAATACACAGATCAGCCTGCCCAATGTTAGCAGGGAAGAGGCGGATAAAAATGATCCTCATCAGAAAAGGCTTGAAAAAGCTATCGACCTGGATGCTGTAGAAATTTCCAGTCAAGATATCATTAATGCAAGGAGAGCCTATTACGCAAATGTCAGCTATGTTGATGACTGGCTCGGAAAAATTAAAGAAGCGCTGATTGACTGTGAGCTAGATCAAAACACCACAATTATCTTTACCTCAGATCATGGGGACATGTTGGGCGAGTATGGTCTTTGGTATAAGATGAGCTTTAGAGAATGGTCTAGCCGTATCCCTTTGATTATTCACAATCCAAACCGGCTCGTTCACAGAATAGTTCCCCAAACAGTATCCCAGGTGGATATCCTGCCAACACTCATTGATATAGCTCATGACTCTAATGGCACCCCTAAACCTGACCCGATAGACCCTCTGGATGGACGCTCATTGCTTCCTTTGTGTAAAGGCGATAGCTCTGGAGACCCCAATATTTGTTATAGCGAATATTTAGCTGAGGGAGCCAAATCTCCAATGCTTATGATTAGAAAGGGCTATCTAAAATATATATGCTGCTCAGATGATCCAGAACAATTATTTAATTTAGAGAGTGATCAAGATGAACGCATTAACTGTATCGACGACACTCAATATACAACAGAAATCGAAACATTTCGAATGCTTGCCAAAACACACTGGAATTCGGATGAATTAAAGGGAAAAATAATTGCAGACCAAATCAGACGTCGTAGAGTGCACGAGGCACTTCGAATCGGCAAATATGAAAGCTGGGATTATCAGCCCTATCGAGACGCCTCGAACGAGTTTACTAGAAGCCATCTTGATTTAACGAAATTTGACATTAGTTCTCGCTTTCCAAGACCGAAGCCTTTTTCACCAAAAAAAAAGTAGTCTTAACTAGTCAAGCAATCGGTCACTGCGCGCACGGTCACTGACTTTTTCCCTATGATCCTCGGTAGTCTTGCCATAGAGATCTTTAACGCGTTGGGGGTTGCCGATAATGCCAGGCATTTCAGTAAACGACTGAATCAATAAAAGACGATCTGTGTTACCAGTATTATGTGTCACCTGGTGTAGTGAAAATCGACCTAGGAAAAACTGCAAATCTCCGGCATTTAAATTTAGCCGTTTCGCTCTAGAGCGATCACCATTGAGTACTTTTTTTACCTCATCAAAGCATTCATCATGCTTTGTTCTAAGATTTGGAACGTACTCGAAATGCCCGCCCGACTCTGCTCCTTTGAGTAAAAATGTGATGGTAAATTCATTCGTATCAAAATGCCAGTTAAATGTTTGGCCTGGTTTGCATAGATTGACAATCATGTTGGAGACAGGATCTTCGTAAATATAGAGTTCTTGCTTTTTCAAACAGGTTGCGAGGAACTCTCTTAGAGGCCTCCAGTGATACAACATATGGGAATAGGTTTCTTTACCTAATAGGTCGGCCGTAATAAAGCCGTTAGTGCGCTCCATAAAAATATTTTGTGGATGATCCTCCGCCTCATTAGGGTTGCCATTCGCTAGATATACATTGCAAAGCTTCGACTCAGCATAGTAGGCTTGAGATTTTCTTAGTTCAGCCTCTTTGGCAATTGCATCAAGGCCTTCCTTGCTCAAAAAATTCGACAAAACACTGCAGCCATCTTGGTCTAAACCTAACTGAACATCTTTGACTATTTTCAAATATTGAGCGCTATCTGGTTGATGTATTGGGTAATTATTAAGATCAATTAATTTTTCAACATACATCAAATTACCTCTCGATAAATTAGCAGTCCCGTCGATCTTTAATTACAACCTCATAGCCGGACTCTTCAGGTTCATCATCGATCATTTCTGGTGGGAAGCCTCGACCCAATACTTTTACATCTGCTGTCTCTTCCAGTCTTTTAATAATGTTAGGTGATAGCTCTCGCGGGCCGTACCTCTTTTCGCCATCCTTAAAGATATCAACAATCAGAGGGGCGATTTCTAGGTCTAGCCCCTGACGTTGGGCTAATTCATTGAATATTCCTACATCCTTTGAGACAAGATCCATCGTAAAGCTGATATCACGACTTCCGTTCAGAATGACTTGTGACTCTGTCTCGTGAACGAAAGAGTTTCCAGAAGAGGCCTTAATTGCTTCATAAGTGACATTCATGTCCATACCGGTCAATTTCATCGTGGTTAGTGCTTCTGCGATTGATGTCAAATTTACTGTAGCCAAATAATTTGTCATTACTTTTAGGGTGGAGGCAGAGCCAAGCTCTCCGGTATGCAAGATACGCCGACCCATAGTGGTTAAGATTGGCAAAGCTAATTCGAAAGTACTGCGCGAGCAGCCTGCAAAAATCGATATGTTCCCTGTGGCAGCTCTATGGCATCCGCCCGAAACAGGACAATCAACTGGCAGAGCGCCGGCAGCCTCTACCAGAGCGCCAATGCGACGAATTTCAGCCTCATCGGTGGTACTCATTTCTAGCCATATTTTGCCTTTACTAATACCCGCAAGCACACCACTATCAGACTCCATTACCTGGGAACAAGCCTGAGGAGACGGCAAGCAGGTAATAATGACGTCGCATTGCTCGGCCATTTCTTTGGGGGAATTGGCGCTTTTTGCGCCGCGAGATATAAAATCGTTAACAAATTCCTCGTTCAAATCTCTAACAGTTAGGTCATAACCATTACGTAATAAACTGCCGGCAAGTTTGCCGCCGGCATTACCAAGACCAATAAATCCTACTTTCATTTCACGCTCCAAAAAAAATTAACTTAACGACCTTCCGATGGACGATTGAGAAATTAGTTTATACCTTTTTTTATTCATTTTTGAAAGACTTTTATAATCTGGATAATCGGTATATCCAATCTCATTGCCGCCATAAAAAGTGTCGCGATCATATACATTTAACTTGTACCCGTTTTTGATACGTTCAGGCAAGTCTGGATTGGACAAAAACCAACGCCCAAATGCAATTAAGTCATAATTACCCTCACTCAGAGCTTTCCTTGCTGTTAAAGGTGTAAATCCACCCGCACCGATTAATGTGCCTTGGTATATTTCTCTGTATTTATAGTTACCTGAAGGAACCTCGAAGGTATTATCTTTTCCAGGAATATTTGACAGCACCCCTACACGAGGCTCGGTCAATAGCAAGTAGGCCAAGTTGTAGTCGCTGAGTTTACTGATTACGTATTCATAGCTAAGCTCAGGTTTGGAGTGTACTACACCAAAATATATTTGATTTGGCTGCTTAGTAATTGGATCATTGTCAACCGGGGACAATCGAATTCCGAGTCGCTCCTCACCCACAACATCAATCAATGTTTCAATCACTTCAAATAGAATTCGAGCTCTATTTTTTATAGAGCCTCCATACTTGTCATCTCTAGTATTTACTCCATCACACAAGAATTGTTCAATCAAATATCCATGCGCAGCATGGAGCTCTATTAGGTCAAATCCGGCCTCTAAAGCATTTATAGCTGCCAGTCTATAGTCGCTACAAATGCGAGCAATTTCTTGAGTTTCAAGGGCCCTCGGTGTTACAGATTTCTGGTCCCAGTTATAGTCGTTTCCTTTTTCATCTAGAGGCGTAATTGGGATGGCCGAAGAGGAAACACTTGGAATCGGGAGATCTGTCCCTTTAACTAGAGGGTGTTGAGCTATCTCTGGTTGAGCTACACGTCCTGCATGCAACAACTGACAGGAAATCAAACCGCCTTTAGAGTGTACTGCTTTTGTGACCATTTTCCAACCTTGAACCTGGCCTGAAGTCCATATTCCAGGCGCCTGTCCGCCATTTTCTTTTATATTTTTATAGATTGACCAGATAGGCATACCCTCTGGAGAAATGTACACAGCTTCGGAAATCAATAGGCCGCCAGGTGTTGCTCTTTGAGCATAATATTCAACATTAAGTTTGGTTGGCGCCAAGGTGTCTTCATCTGCACGAATTCTTGTCAACGGTGCGAGAACTATCCTATGGCTCAAATCAAATTTACCAACACATAATGGTGTAAATAAATTATTTTGCTTCATCAGTTCTAAGACTTTTTATGTTAAATCGTCACTCACAGAGTATGGCTTAGGGTTCATTGAAATATGAAGTTTCTTACCCTTATAGGGTGAGGAGGCCTCTACAACCTTTTTGTTAAGCTCTATGCCTAGACCTGGTTTGGTTGATGGAATGATATAACCTTCACGCCAAATTATCGGTTCCATTAAGATCTCTTCATAAAAGCCACCCCAGGTTTGAATACTTTCCTGAATTAAGAAATTGGGTGTGGCGGTAGCGAGCTGAATGCTGGCAGCAGCCCCCACCGGACCGTTGTACAGGTGAGGCGCAATTTGGGCATAAAATACTTCGGCAAGGCTAGCAATTTTTTTAGCCTCTAATATTCCCCCCACCCTGCCTAAATTCATTTGGATTATCGATGCAGCTTTGGATTTAAGCACATCAAAGAACTCGTACTTTGTTGTCAGCCTTTCGCCGGTCGCCACAGGTATACTGGTTTTCTTTGCAACCTCAGCCATCGCGCTTGATTGGCCGGGAGGCACAGGCTCCTCAAACCATAAAGGGTCGAATTGCTCCAATCGCTTTGCCAGTCTGATTGCTGAAGCAGGCGTCATTTGACCATGAGTGCCAATCAATATATCGCAATCATCACCTACAGCATCTTTTACTCTTCTGCAATAATTCTCGCAATGCTTAAGACGTGCTAGCGATAACTGGTGGCCAGAATAGGCAGAATAAGGGCCTGCAGGGTCAAACTTAATTGCGGTAAAGCCTTTATCTTTGTACTCTGTAGCGCATTCAACTCCAAGGCCAGGGTCTTCATAGTCATGCTGGCCGTTTTTGTCTACCGGATAAAGGTAGGTGTATGAGCGCAATTTTTCGTGAACTTTGCCTCCAATTAGCTCGTAAATGGGCTTATTTGCCGATTTACCGACGATATCCCAACAGGCCATCTCTAGACCGCTCAAAACGCCCATCATCGTTAAATCTGGGCGCTGCGTAAATCCACTCGAATAGCACTCTCTATATAAACGCTCTATATGGTGAGGGTCGTGACCTTTTAAGTAATGTTCGAAAGTGTCATTGATAGCTTTAACTACCACCTCTGGATGAAAAGTAGCGGCATACACTTCGCCAACACCCTGAATTCCACATTTTGTTTCTAAACCCAAAAATATCCAATACATGCCACCTACATGGGGACTGGGAGTACAGACAATGTTAGTAGTTAGTTTATCGACCTGCATTTAATTAGCGATGAATTAGATTATTGGATATCTTAGCCTATTTTATTTAAGTTTTGGCATTTCACGCATAAACATGGCGCGCTCAATTTCTTTTTTTGATGTCTCAAAATTCTCAGCTGCCAAGTGCCCTGAAAAAACCGCGTCTGCAATAAGCCCAGGTGCCAACGCATCACCAATTAACTCTATGTGGCGTTTAGGTGTGTCACTGTCTAGGGACGCTTCTTGTAGCAGTTGCAGGTAAAGTGTTCTGTTTGGCAAGCGCTCTGTGACAAGAATCAATGTTTTACAAGCTAACTCTGTCGCCTCGTTGGTATATATACATCTCATCTCTAAGGTGTCGCCATTGGCACTACTGATTGTCTTGCTAGGAATTATATTAACGTTTTGATTTAGCAGGGATTTTTGTACTCTTTGCTGCTCCAATGTAGAAACAGTCCAGGGCGAGACAATACTGGCAGGAGTAACAAAAGTAACATTGTGCCCTTGCGAGCTCAAATGATCAGCAATGACACCAGCCAAATAACCTTGATCATCATCGTAAATAACTATAGGTCCCTCAAGCGAGCTCTGTTTTCTAATAGCATCTGTTGGAGTTAGCACCTGAATGGTTTCTAGCCCAGCGATCTCTTTTCTTTGACTTCGCCCAACACCATCATCTCGCCAGCTTGAGCCTGTAGCAATAAATACGTTGTTTACACCAAGCTCGTTTATATGTGAAAGTGTAAGTTCGCTCTCTCTATATATTTCAATATTTGTTTTTTGCTGAATCTCATAGACCCTGTTATCTACAACCCTTTTCCATGCAGAGAGCCCTTTAAGGTCAGATTCAAGCAGCACACGACCACCTAACTCGATAGCAGCCTCACTCAAAATAACATGGTAGCCACGACGCGCTAGTTGCATGCTACATTCAAGTCCAGCTGGGCCAGCACCAACAACTAGTGCTGTTTGTTCGGTTTTTCTTGGTTTGATTTTTTCAGGATGCCAGCCACGACGCCACTCTTCCCCCATTGTTGGATTCTGGGTACAGCGAATTGGCACCGAAAAGTTGTCGCTCGAAACACAGATATTACAGCCGATACATTCTCTAATTTCATCTACCCTTCCTTCTTTAATTTTGTTTGGCAGATAGGGATCAGCAATAGAGGGTCTGGCAGCGCCAATTAGATCAATTGTTTGCTGTTTTATCAAACTAGTCATCAAATCCGGTGAAGTAAACCTGCCAACACCAACTACTGGCTTTGTAGTAAGGCTTTTTACAAACTCAATGTAGGGAACTTGATAGCCTTCATTGATTTCAAAACGCGATGTTTGTGAATCATTAGACCAATCAGAAACATTAACATCCCACAAATCAGGTGTCTCAGACAATAACTCGACCACTGCCCTACCTTCTTCATGAAACTGCATCCCGTCAAGACCCTTTAGCTCATCCACGGCGAAACGAAAGGCGACTGCACAGGTGTCTCCTATTGCCTCTTTGGTATCTTCTAATAGCTCTCTAGTTAGGCGAACACGATTTTCAATGCCGCCTCCATACTCATCTGAACGTGTATTGATTTCAGGCAACATAAATTGCTGCGCTAGAGACATACCGTGACCGGCATAAACATAGACAATATCAAACCCTGCTGCTTTGGCATTGATTGCGGCTTGTCGATGCCAAAGCCTAAACTCAAGAATGTCTTTTTTATTCATTCGCCTTGCCTGTTTTGGATAAATTATATCTATCGATTGATCTACAGGAGACAAGGCAGGCAGCCTAGAATATAGGTTGGCCGAATGGTTGCCGCTATGTGTTAACTCTATTGCAGCTAGCGCCCCGTGTTTGTGAACCGCGTCAGTCATTAGGCGCAGTGCAGGGATATCTTTTGCGTCCCATATGCGCTGTTCAGCATAAGGAGACAAATCTGAAGTTGGGTGTATTTCGGTCTCTTCTGTACTAACAACACCCCAACCACCTTGCGCCTTGATGGAGCGCATTGCGGCATGAGCCTGGGGGCGCAAATGTCCCATGCCACAACAATGAGGCACTTGATAGAAGCGATTTTTAGTTGTAACCGGGCCTATCTTAACGGACTCAAATAGAACACCATAAGGTTGATCATTTTTCATACTAGGTTTCACCTCTTTTTAACAACTTTGGCAGTTTATTTTAAGCTGCCCGTTGACAGGAATAATTAATCAATCAGATGAAAAATATTCAGTCAACATAGTCTTTCATTAGCTAAATTAAAAACTCTTCATTGCTCTTTTAACTTTACCCTGACGTTGAGAATTTTGCCAATCTGGGTCTATCCAAACGTTAGCATTGCTGCCCGATAGTGGTTGGTTACCCAATATCACATCGGCCATCTTCTCAGCCACCATTAAAGTGGGTGCATTAATGTTGCCATTTGGAATACTGGGAAAAATCGAAGAATCTACCACCCTAAGTTTTTCAATACCAATAACTTTTCCAGAACTATTTACTACTGCCATAGGGTCATTATCAGCACCCATCTTGCAAGTGCAAGAGGGGTGATAAGCGCTCTCAACATTAGCCCTTACCCAGGCATCTATCTGGTCATCTGTACTGACCTCGATACCGGGGTTTGCCTCGTCACCTCGATACTCATCCAGGGCGGGTTGATTTAGAATTTCTCTGGTAAGCCTGATACAGTCACGCCAATCCTGGATGTCCCGCTCAGTTTCTAGGTAATTGAATAAGATGCTTGGTTTTGCTTCCGCATCGGCACTGTTAATTTTTATCCTTCCCCTGCTGGTTGGTCTATTAACACCCGCATGGACTTGATAGCCATGGCCTTTCATTGCCGACTTGCCATCATAGCGCATCGCTGCTGGCAAAAAATGGTACTGAATATTTGGCCACTCAACACCAGTTCGAGATCTAATAAAACCGCAAGATTCAAAGTGATTAGTGGCGCCTAAACCGCTTCTAAACAACAACCATCGGGCCCCAATAAGCCCCATACTAATATAATTCAGCTTGCTATTCAGGGTGATGGGTTTTTTGCAGTGATATTGAAAGTAGACCTCGAGATGATCTTGCAGGTTTTCCCCTACACCTGGCAAGTCATGTTGCAACTCGACACCTGCATTCTTTAATACCTCTCGTGGTCCAATTCCTGACAATTGCAGTAGCTGTGGAGAGCCGACAGAGCCGGCACTAAGGATTACTTCTTTATTGGCATTAACTTTTGTAATTTCGCCCTTTCTTTTGTACTCAACGCCTGTTGCAGTCTTGTCTTTAAGTAATAAACGCTCAACTAAGACACCAGAATGTATAGTGAGGTTTGATCTTTTTTTTGCCTCCTTGATGTAAGCGTTTGAGGCTGATGCACGGACGCCATTATCGACAGTCATGTGCATAGCTCCAAAACCTTCCTGCTGTTCACCGTTATAGTCTCTTGTTTTCGGATAACCGGCTTCATGGCCAGCCTCTATAAAGGCTTGGTAGAGTGGATTCAATTTCATATTGTTGCCACCACAGATGGCTACCGGGCCATCACCACCACGATAATCATCCTCACCATCCTGCCAGCTCTCTGTACGCTTAAAATAGGGCAGGCAATCCCTATAAGACCAGCCAGTGGCCCCCTCTTTTTCCCACCGATCAAAATCACGGGCATGGCCACGAACATGGACCATGCCATTGATCGATGAAGAGCCTCCGATTACCTTTCCTCTTGGGCAATGCATTTTACGATTATCAAGATATGGCTCTGGCTCTGTATGAAACTGCCAGGCGAATTTTTTGGTATTCATTGGGTAGGATAAAGCTGTTGGCATTTGGATAAATATATTCTTATCGCTACCGCCAGTTTCTAGTAGCAGAACTTCATTCTCTCCAGACTCTGTCAGGCGGTTTGCTAAAACGCATCCTGCTGAACCTGCACCAACAATAATATAATCAAACTGTTTAGTCATTTAAATAACCCTTAGTAAGGATTCTCTAGATCATCTAGTCGTACAAAAATGCTCTTAATCTGTGTATAGCTTTTTAGTGTCTCGGGTCCATTTTCTCGCCCTATTCCAGACTCTTTATAGCCACCAACCGGCATCTCTGCAGGAGAGTCACCCCAACTATTAATCCAACAAATACCGGCCTGCAACTGATTAATAACTCGGTGCGCACGGCTAATATCTTTAGTAAAGACTCCTGCTGCCAAACCAAACCTGGTGTTATTAGCTCTATCGATAACTTCATTTTCATGTTCAAAACGCAAAACAGACATCACAGGCCCAAAAATCTCATCAGTAACATTGGGTGAGCCATCCTCACAATCAGCAAAGATGGTTGGCTCTACGAAGTATCCGTTTCGAGTTTCATTTGAATCATGTCGATTGCCGCCACACACAAGACGTGCGCCAGATGATTTCGCTTTTTCGATATAGCTCAAAACCTTGTCAAGGTGCTCAGCACTAATCAATGCCCCCATCTGGGTTTCTAAATTCATCGGATCCCCGAGCTTAATCTTGGCACTACGTTGACAAACTTTTTCTATAAACTCATCATAAATACCTTCCTGCACAAAAACTCTTGTACCGTTTGTACAAATCTCTCCCTGAGTATAAAAGTTAGCCAACAAAGATCCTGAGATGGCACTATCTATATCAGCGTCATCAAAAATAATTAATGGCGACTTGCCTCCAAGCTCCAAGGTAACCTCTTTGAGGGATCCGGCAGCATCTGCCATGACTTTTTTGCCAGTCTCGCATTCACCCGTAAATGAGATCTTCTCTATGCGTGGATGTCTCGATAAGTACTGGCCAACGCGATAGTCGCCCTGGACAACATTAAATACGCCAGCCGGAACACCCGCTTCAGTGTAAATTTCAGCAAGCTTCAGTACACTCAACGGGGTCTCTTCAGAGGGTTTAAATACCATCGAATTTCCAGCAGCCAGACAGGGAGCTGATTTCCAGCAAGCTATTTGGATCGGGTAATTCCAGGCGCCAATCCCGGCACAGACACCTAATGGCTCTCTCTTTGACAGAAAGAATGTATTTAAATCTAAATCCTGTTGAGCGCCCTGAAGTGCAGGTACAAGACCGGCATAATACTCAATCACATCTGCCCCGGTATGTATATCGACACAGTTAGCCTCCTGCAATGGCTTTCCAGTATCCATCACCTCTAAGGCTGCAAGCTCACCATTGCGTTGGCGTAGTATAGAAACGGCCTTTAGTAAAATCCGACTACGCTCCACAGCGGTCATCGCAGACCATACGGCGAATCCTCTTTCAGCTGACTCAATAGCTTCTTCAACATCCTTGAGACTGGCCTGGCCTATTTGCTCAATCACCTGTCCAGTTGCCGGATTAATTGTCTCAAAAGATTCACCGGAGTTCGACTCAACATAGGCACCATGAATATATAATGATTTTTTCATATTTATTAACGAAACTATGATTTTTTAATTATTCGAAAATTGAATTATATAGCAGGATTATAATACTTAACATGAAAGAAAATTTCAAACAAGAACGTGTTGATCTTGCCGCAGCATTTAGATGGGCTGCTCGGTTAAATATGCACGAAGCTGTTGCTAACCATTTCAGCTTAGCTGTTTCTGAAGACGGTTCCCAATTTTTGTTAAATCCTCTTGGAGCGCACTTCTCCCAGATTTGTGCTAGCGACCTACTTGTAATAGACTCGAATAATGCCGATACAATGTCACAATCTAACGCTCCAGACCCTACAGCTTGGGCTATCCATGGCGCGCTGCACAGAAACAACCCTCATGCGCGATGCATACTTCATGTTCATTCAAAATATGCCACCATTCTTTCTTGTCTTGAAGATAAAACCATGAAGCCCATTGACCAGAATACAATGCGCTTTTATGAAAAAGTGTCAATTGATTATGACTTTGACGGTATGGGGCTTGGAGATGAAGCCGAACGGTTAAGCACTTTATTGGGTGATAATTCAGTTTTATTAATGGGAAATCACGGGGTATTGACAGCCGCCGACTCTGTAGCGCAAGCATTTGACGACCTTTATTACTTTGAAAGGTCCTGTGAGACCCTAATTGAAGCCTATCGAACAGGTAAAAAGTTGCATCTAGCCAGCCATGAAGTGGCTAGAAAAACTGCCCAGCAATGGGAAAAATATGATGCCTCAGATCTTCATTTTCAAGCCCTAAAGGCAATACTTGATAAAGATGAGCCTGATTATAAAAACTAAATCAATACAATTAAAACATACTTAGCAATCGGAAAAAAATGTCAATTAATAATGTCTCATTAGATATAGATTATGTAAGAGCTCAATTTCCAGCTTTTAGCGATCCTCTCAGTGCTAAATGGTCTTTTTTTGAAAATGCAGGTGGCAGCTATGTCCCTCACAACGTTATCGACCACTTAAACCATTTTATGACCTCTACCAAGGTTCAGCCCTATGCTGAGTTTGATATATCGGCAATGGCTGGAAATAATATGGACAAAGCGACCAAATTATTTGCAGAAATGATTAATGCCAGCAATGATGAAATCATCATCGGCGCCTCAACAACAATGAATATGTATGTTTTATCAAATGCCATGAAGCATTTTCTAAAGCCAGGCGATGAAGTTATTGTGACCAATCAAGACCATGAAGCCAATGTTGGAGCATGGAGAAGACTAAAAGAGCATGGAGCAGTCATAAAGGAATGGAAAATTAATAGTGAAAATGCTGAGCTTGAAATTGAAGAATTAAAGCGCCTGCTGTCTGATAGAACTAAAATTGTTGCAGTGACTCATTGCTCCAATATAGTCGGCTCAGTGAATGACCTTAAATCTATTGCTAAAATGGTCCATGAGTATGACGCATACATTATCGGAGATGGAGTCTCTTATGCACCTCATGGTTTTCCTGATGTAAAGCATCTTGATGTTGATTTTTATGCTTTTAGTCTTTACAAAACTTATGGCCCTCATCTAGGTTTGCTATACGGTAAAAAAGAAATTTTGGATCAACTCCCAAATCAAAATCATGAATTCCTAGATGGAGATGTTCCCTATACTTTAAACCCCGGTGGACCCAACCATGAAGAGCTATCATGTTTGATAGGTGTCTATGAATATTTCGATAATTTATATCATCACCACTACAAGAATAATAGAATCTCTGTTAGGGAAAAAATTGAAAAAGTTAATGATTTGATTTCCAAACATGAAGAGGAAATAGCAAATCCCTTATTGGCTTATATAGAATCTCGTGATGACATCAGACTAATTGGAAAAAATAAAATAACAAATAAAAATAGAGCTCCAACAATTGCTTTTACTTTTAATCAAAAGTCGTCAAAGTTCATTAGCAGTGAGCTTGTAAAGAATGGAATAGCAACAAGAAACGACAACTTCTATGCTTGGCGTTGTTTAAAAGCTTTGGGTATAGATACTGAAGATGGGGTTGTCAGAACAAGCATGGTTCATTACAACACCCAAGAAGATATTGATAAGTTAATTAATGCTTTAAAGACTTTGACTTTTTGAAAAAATATGGTGGAGGGAATGGGATTCTGAACCCATTAACCTGTCTTGATATGACTGGCCATTAGAGATAATGTCCCTAAATTAAAGTTTTTTCATGCTTAGTTCAATAAATAAGC
>CAJWTP010000001.1 GCA_913047325.1 uncultured Gammaproteobacteria bacterium | reverse complement strand
GGTGCCGCCTGTAGTTTGAATAATAGATGATCTATTCAATTAAATCTGTTTATTGACCCCTCTTAGAAAAACCAAAAGCAAGCACCCACTTGTTGTAGAAGAGGAGTGCGAGCTGCCAGGTTCAAATGTGACAAAATCTCCCTTCTTGAAAACTGTATTGTCTGAGTCAATTAGTTCACCTTCTAAAACTATAAACTCTTCAAAACCGCCATGTTCGTGAGGAATAGATTGAGCCCTAGGCCCCATCTTCAATATATAACTCCCAAAACCTTTTTCTCTATCAAAGCTGACTAGATGCCAGCTCATTTTATCTATGACTTTACCGTATCTGTCAAAGGGCTTAAATTCAACATCAAAGGGGTCAGTTATCTTTCTTTTGTTCATCATTAAATTTTAGATTATTAGTTAATATCAAAACTTTATTTTTCCTTGCCCGCACGCCACTCTTTCCAGCGTAAATAGCCGTTAGTCCCCAAATACATCAGAGGTTCCGGTGGCAGTTTTTTAGGTGGCTCTTCGTCTATAAAATTATCTATAGCGCTTTCAGTTGCTTGTGCTGCTTTTTCTGCTGATACGATGCCTATTGCAGTACCTTTAGCGGTGCCAAGTCCGTTTTGACAGCAGGCAGAATATAAGCCTTCAGCAACCTCGCCTTGGGCAAAGACATTGTTTAAGCTTAAGCATAGACGACCTCCCCAACAATACTCCATTGACACTTTGTCTAGCATCGGGAATCGGGCATTGAAAGCCGAGATATGGCTATTGGACACTGACATCATTCTTGACTGCGATACTTCCATACTAGGGTCATAGGTAAAACGATTGCGAATCATAATGCGATCACCGCCCGTTCCGGATAAGCGCCTGACTGATGATCCCATTGGATCGGCCGAGGTAAATGCCCATTCAGCTTGACCGCCTAAATTCTTAACTTCATCAGCGCTTAGTTGTCTGGTCATAGAGGCATAGGTAAAAACATGCATCAGTCTTTTTTGAAAATAGCCAAATTTCTCGATCAAACCGTTGACAGCCAAAATGACTTTGGGGCTGGTAACAGAACCGGACATGGTTATAGCTTTCCAAAGTGTCCCACTTTCATGCCGACCTTCGTCAATCAAATCTATCACCGGAGAGTTTTCGTAGAGACATAAGTTTGAGTATTGTGAGATGCCATCGGCCAAGCTTCGGATGTAGAGGGCAGGCTGCAAGAGTGCGGTTCCGGGCGTCCATAAACCCCCCTGGTAGTAGTCGATGCCGGTTAGTTCTTGCATTTCAGCGGCATCCAGCAGACGATAATCCTCGCCTGTTTTGGTTAAATGTTCTGCGTAGTCGGCATTGGAAGTCATACCCTTAGGGGTTGCAGCTGCATTGATTTTGCCGACTTGTTGAAGAGCTTCAGAGGGCATTCGGTACTCTTCAGCGGCATTTTTTGCGAATTCAATTGCAGACCTATTAATTCGCGTTTGTTCAATGTCTTTTTTAGCGCTACCTAAATAATCTTCAGATGATAAGTCATGGGGCAGGTCAATCATAAAGCCTGAATTGCGACCAGCAGGACCTTCGCTTACCTCGCAAGCCTCCAATACTACAATCTTGGCGTCCGGCTGCAATTGATTGAGGCGGCGTGCCGCAGAGAGCCCTGCAAAGCCAGCACCAATTACAAGATAATCGGCGCCGATATCTTCATTCAGTTGTTTATGGGCCTGCCTAGAAGGCAGGACCGCTCTCCAGCCTGAGATACCAGGGTTGGCGGGGAGGTGAATCATTTCAGACACTTATAATCTGGCAGAAACTAGTCGATAGACTCTTCAGGTGCGCGGTCTGACAAGTCTATCCAGATTGTTTTCAATTCGGTGTATTGATCATGTGCATGAATAGAGTTGTCCCTACCCCCAAAGCCCGACTGCTTATAGCCGCCAAAAGGCGTACTCAAGTCACCCTCGCCATAACAGTTAACTGTCACTGTTCCGGCTTTAATTGCCCTCGCTGCCCGAATCGCTCTTTTGCCATTGGCTGTGAAAACGCTCGCTGCGAGACCATAATCAGTGTTATTTGCAACAGCAATAGCCTCATCGAATGATTTCACGGTAATTACCGAAAGAATCGGGCCAAAGACTTCTTCCTGTGCCAATTTGGAGTCAGGGTCCACCTGATCAACTATTGTTGGAAGCACATAGCAAGGACTCCGAGTAGTGCCGCCAGTGAGAATGTTTTCGTTTTTTAAATAACTACAGACCTTTTTGAAGTGCTCATCATCAACTAATGAGCCTAAATAATTGCTCGGATCTAGCGGGTCGCCGGTTTTCCAGTCACGAAGATGAGCAAGCATCTTCTCTAACAGGGCATCTTTAATTTTGTCCTGTACTATAAGCCTAGAATTAGCAGAGCAGTTTTCCCCCATATTCCAGAAAGAGGCATTGATTAGATGTTCAGCGACCAGTTCCAGTTCTTCAGCATCATCTAGAACGATTGCAGGATTTTTCCCGCCACACTCAAGAACGATTTTCTTTAGATTAGAGTCTGCAGAGTAACGCAAGAATCGACGACCTGTTTCCGTTGAACCGGTAAAGGACACCATGTCCACATCTGGATGAAGCCCTAAAGGCTCTCCTACATCAGGCCCAAACCCTGGAATAACGTTAAATACACCTCTCGGTATACCTGCCTCTATCGAAAGTTCCGCAACCTTAAGGGCCGTTAAGCTTGTCTGTTCAGCAGGCTTAACAATAACTGAGTTGCCAGCCGCAAGAGCTGGGGCTATTTTCCATGCCAACATCAGCAATGGAAAGTTCCAAGGCAAAACGCAACCAACAACACCGACCGGTTCACGCACGATAACTGCAAGTGCCTCTTCCCCTGCGGGTGCGGTTTGGTCATATATCTTGTCAACTGCTTCAGCATGCCAAACAAGGCAGTCTATAGTTTCTGGCAGGTCAATCGTTACACAATCTCGAATCGGCTTGCCAGAATCGATGCTCTCCATGACAGCTAGTTCTTGAAGATTCCTCCTTATTAATTTTGATAGCTTAATGAGCGCTTCTTTTCTTTTGCTCGGATGCAGTTTAGACCAGTGGCCTTGGTCAAAAGCCCCGCGCGCTTTCTCAACTGCACGGTCAACATCTTCCTTATTACAGGACGCAATATCAGCAATCACTTTGCCTGTAGCAGGGTTAATTGTTGGAAAGGTTCTAGCCGACTTAGAGGATTGAAATTGGCCATTGATAAAAGCATTGGTAGGACAGTCAAGAGACTCTCCGATAGCCTTATATTCTTCATGGGTTAGTAGGTTTGGCATTTAGTTACCCTCCTTTGTTATTAGTTTTATCGTGTGATTCATCACACTGATGACTTGCTCAAGTTGGCGTTTATCGTCTTTGTTCAGAGGCTTTAATGGTCTCCGTGGCGGCCCCGCCGGAAGCCCTCTGATTTTAGCGCCATGCTTTATGCACTGAATAAACTTGCCGCCCTGTTCGAGAACCCTCATCAGAGGCATCATGGCAGACATTATCCGCCTACCTTTATCAAAATCGCCATCAACACAACATGCCTGATAAAGAGCAATGTGAGCTTCTGGAGCAAAGTTAGAGCCGGCACAAACCCAGCAGTTTGAACCCCAGGCAAAAAATTCCAAGGCCTGGTCATCCATCCCACAACACAATTGAATGTGCGGATAATCTCTTGCCAGCAAATGGATTCTATTGATATCGCCACTGCTCTCTTTGATAGCACAAAAGTTGGCTGATCTGCCTACCCTGTCAAGAAACTCTTCACCCATCATGGCGCCCGTTCGGCCGGGATAGTTATAAAGCATAATTGGCAGGTTCGCCGCCCTATCAATTGTCAGAGCATGGAGCGCATTCTCTCTTTCTGTTGGTAGCGCGTAAGGCGGGGTTGATACTAAAATTCCATCGGCACCAACCTTGGCGGCCTCTTCGGCGAAGAATGCACAGTCCTCAGTGCGGATAGCGCCTGTACCGATAATAAGTGGCACACGACCATTGACCGCCTCTTTACATGTTTTCATCACCTGCAATCTTTCTTCTTGGCTCTGCGTGTAATACTCACCGGTAGTGCCAGCGATTACAATGCCATGCACGCCACAACTCAAAAGTTCCTCAACTATCTCCTCCATAGCATCGTAATGGATGCTATGATCATCCTTGTAGGGTGTGACAATGGGTGTATAAATTCCATCAAATTTCATCTTTTCTCCTAAACATTTGGTAGGCTAATTTTTGCCATTCTTCCGCCATCAGCTGTATATACCTGTCCTGTTACAAAGCTCGCCTCATCCGATGCAAGCCATGCGACTAGAGAGGCGATTTCTTCGCTCTTCCCGGTCCTATTGAGCGGATGTATTTTGCCGATGTTGTCTCTAAACTGGTCTGGGTTTGGCATTGATTCGATAAAGGACTCATTAAGTTCAGTGTCTATCCAGCCTGGTGCCACAGCATTGCAACGCACCCCATCTCGACCATGATCAATCGCTATAGCTCTTGTGAGTCCATGGAGTCCAGCCTTGCTGGCACAATAGGCGGCATGTTTGGGGTTAGCGCCAATACCCTCAATTGAACCTATATTAACTATGGACCCTTTTGATTTTATCAGGGCAGGTATCGCATACTTAATCATTAAAAATGGCGCGGTCAAGTTTAGTGCAATGGTTTTATTCCAATTATCTAGAGTCGTTTCTGCAACTAAGGACTCGTTCATCATGCCGGCGTTGTTTACCAAAACATCAATTCTGCTGTGCTTCTCAAGTACCATCTCGATACTTTTTAGACAGTCTTGCTCATTACTTAAGTCAAATTGATAACAATCAACGTTATCAGATAGGCTTCGCTGAACAGCGCAAACACTCGCACCTTCTTGCTGAAAGCGCTCCACGCAAGCCAAACCTATCCCTTGCGAGCCGCCCGTCACAACAACAACTTTATCAGTAAACCGCTTTTCCACCATTAATCTCCACTAAAGAGCCACAAATGTAGCTCGCCTCATCTGAAGTCAGAAATGCAATAACATCAGCTATTTCCTCTGCTTCGGCTATACGACCTAAGGGGACCGATTGGTTCAATTTATTTATAGCATCTTCAGGGTCTAGTCCACGAATTTTAAAACCAGTTCTAAGCATCGGTGTATTAACTTCGTTAGGGCAAACAGCATTGATACGAATCTTTTGGTGGGCGTGGTCCCTACCCAAGCATTTTGTCATTGCCGCTAAAGCTGCTTTTGTAGTACAGTAAATTAGGTGATCTGGCCCAGGATTAATACCCCAACAAGACGAAGTGTTAACAATACTTCCGCCACCAGCCTTTTCCATTATTGGAATGGCCGCCCTAACAAGACGAAAAGGAGCCTCGACGTTAACTGCCATTGACGAGGAAAAGTCTTCGTCAGAGGTGTCTGTAATCTTGCCGCGACGTATCAGACCAGCATTATTGACCAATATATCAATCCTTCCAAATTGATTAAAAACTTGCATTGGAAGGTTGTCGCAATAGGCCCGGTCTGTTAGGTCTCCAGCAAATGACCTCGCCTCACCGCCTTGTTGATTAATCTCGCTGACAAGTGATTCAGTCGCTGATTGGCTCTGGTCAGCGATAGCAAGCGCAAGACCCTGTGCTGCATATTTTTTCACTAGTGCTCTACCGATGCCGCCACAGGCGCCAGTGACTATGGCAACTTTTTTTTCTGGGCTAGTCATGTTTTTTCACCTCTCGATTATTCCTCTGACATACTGTCTGGTAGGGGGTCTGGTCCGACATACATCTCTAGATGGCCTTTAGCAAGCCTCCAATGTTCCTGGGTCAATATTACCATGCCCTCAGAATCGCCCTCTATTATGCATTGAATCATTTTGTCGTGATGTTTAGAGACCTCTTTTAAATCTTTTAGCATTTCTTTGCTTATGGCATGAAAAAAGGTTTGACCGATACGAGCATGGTCGATTAAAAGGCGATCATAGCTTGGCATAAGGTAGTCATTGTTGGCCATTTCTCCTATTAATCTATGGAAGCGGTTATTGTATAAAGACATTCCGTCAATATCTTTCTTTTTGTTCGCCTTTATGAAATTGGCTTGTGCTTTTTGCAGTTCTTTAACCTGACTTTGTGTAGCATTCTTGGCTGCCAAGCGTCCAACGGCCGAATACATCATCGGCGCAGTGGCAAAAAAGTTGCGCAACGTTTTGTAGTCCATTGAAGAGACGGTTGCTCCTCGATTCTTAACAAGTTCAACATATCCTTCACCTGCCAGTTTTTGGAGGATTTCACGTAACGGAGTACGCGAGATGTTGTATTCGTTGCACAGATTTACCTCCTCCATGCTCTCTCCAGGTGACAACTTCAAAGTTAATATTTGACGTTTTAGCTCTTCGTAAAGTTCATTTTTTTTCATCAGTCAGTGCTCATTGTTTAGTGATTCCATTGCCGGGATGGTTTTCTCGCGCCTCGCGATAAAGTCAAGCAGTTCTTCGTTCTTGGCTTTATCTAATTTTGGTTCTTGGTACTCGTTAAGCAGCTTGCTTGCATGTTCAAGGCCTCTCTGTATTGTATCTTTACCGCCATCTGCCTCCCACTGTTCGATAGAGTTATTGTCAAACAGTTTAGGCATAAAGAATGCTCTTTGGAAGTTTGCCATGGTATGTTCGTGGCCAAGATAATGACCTCCTGGACCAATATCTCTGATTGCAGCAACTCCCTCGTCAAAGTCATCCCAACGGATACCCTCCGACATTCTATAGCCCATTTCGCATTGCTCTGCATCGACCACAAATTTAGCCATTGAGCAGTGCATTCCGGCCTCATTCCAGCCCGCAGAGTGCCAGATGTAGTTGGCTCCAGATAGTAGCACCGCCATCATGGTCGATGCACTTTCATAGCCGGCTTGTGCATCAAATAGTTTGGATCCGCCAAGCGTGTTAGAGGTGCGCCAGGGGACTTCATAATATCTTGCCATTTGCCCTACCATAAAGTTCATCAATGAAATCTCTGGAGTGCCAGCCATCGGTGCTCCAGATTGCATTGAGACGGTAGCGAGATAGTGTCCATAAATGGCGGGAGCTCCTTTGCGGATGACCTGGGTATAGGCAAGTGCTGAGAGAGCCTCAGCATTGAGTTGGGCCACGGTTGGGGCAACACTGGCAGGAGTGTTGGCGCCGCCAAGCACGAACGGTGAGCACAAGACAGGTTGATTGTTCGCAGAGAAGACTCTTAGTGCTGAGAGCATAGTCTGATCCCATACCAGGGGAGAGTTGCCGTTAATATTGCCGGTCACAACAGCGTGCTTATCGAGATAGTCTTCACCAAACAAAATCTTGCACATAGCGATAACATCTTCGGCGTTTTTGCCGCTGCTCGTCATCCCCATAAAGGTTTTGTCTGAGTGCTTCATTGATGAATAAGTTATCCTCAAGTGTCGATGCGAGATGGGATGGTCCATCGGCTCAACAATGTGGTGCGCGCTTGAATGGATTGCTGGCAACATATGGGCAAGCTTGTGAAAGTTATTTAGGTCCTCAAGTGTCGGCCAGCGGCGCTTGTTTTCAAGGTCACAAATAAATGGTGCTCCAGTCATCGGCACAAAGATTGAGCTCTTCCCTCCTATTTGCAGGGTTTTTTCCGGATCCCTTGCATGCATTGTGATATTTTCGGGAATCGAAGAAATTAATTCGCGGATAAGCCCTCTATCAAATTTAACCCGCTCGCCCTCGATATCTGCCCCTGCTTCGCGCCATTGTTGGATTGCAATAGGGTCATGAAACTCAACTCCAACCTCCTCAAGTATTGATAATGAAGCGTCGTCAATTCGAAGAACCTGCTCTTCAGCCATTGGTTCGGTCAGAGGAATATTGCGTACTAAGTTAGGCAGCATTGCAATTTTTGTTTTTAAACGACCGGATCGTCTTGCATTGCGACCTAGACGTTCCGCGGAGCTAGACATCACTGAGAAAGTATAAAATTGTATACATCTTGTATATTGTTACTCATAAATATTCAAATGTCAACCAATAAAGAGTATTTATAATAGCTATAAAAAAACCTATTAAGTGTATTATTATTACCAATAATTCATTGAAATATACTTAGAAAAGTGTACAATTTCCGCCTTTCTAGTTTGCCCTTAAAATATGTCAAATTTAACTAATAACTTTATCGCTGGCAGTTGGATTGAAGGCAGCTCTTATGTAGCCAATATCAACCCTTCTGATACAAACGATACTATCGGCCAATATGCACAGGCAAGCATTTCACAACTAGAGGATGCACTGCACGCCTCGAAGGCTGCACAGCAAAAATGGACGGAGACCGGTTTGGAACAACGCCAAGCAATATTGATGAATATTGGCGAGGAGATGATGGCTCGCAGTGCGGAGCTGGGAGAACTGTTATCTCGCGAAGAAGGGAAACCTCTCGCTGAAGGAAAAGGCGAGGTATACAGAGCAGGACAATTTTTTACCTATTATGCAGCCGAGGTTTTACGTCAAAGTGGCGACACTGCAGACTCAGTTAGAGCAGGAGTTGAGGTGGATGTTCGTCGTGAAGCTATGGGCACTGTAGCAATCATATCTCCCTGGAATTTTCCTACTGCAACTGCGAGCTGGAAGATTGCACCTGCACTTGCATTTGGAAATGCTGTTATTTGGAAGCCTGCAAACCTGACGCCTGCGAGCGCTGTTGCGCTGACTGAGATTATTTCCAGACAAGACATGCCAGAGGGTTTGTTTAATTTAGTTATGGGTTCTGGATCCTCTATTGGTCAAACATTAGCAGAAAGCTCTCAAGTGGATGCTATTAGTTTTACAGGGTCTTACGATGTTGGCCGCCAAATTGCTGCCGCTGCAGCAAAAAATTTGACTAAATTTCAATTAGAACTAGGTTCAAAAAATCCTTTGGTGATAATGGATGATGCAGATATGGATGTTGCTGTTGCAGCTGCTACAGCTGGGGCGTATGGCAGTACCGGTCAAAAATGTACTGCCTCATCGAGGCTGGTTGTGCATGAGAAAATTCATGATGAGTTCGTTGACCGTATGAGTAAATCAACATCATCACTTAAGGTTGGGCATGCGCTTGAAGAGGGGACACAAATTGGACCTGCTGTTAGTGAACAACAGCTCAACTCAAACCTTGGCTATATGGATTTGGCGCGCAAAGAAGGTTGCGAGGTTGTTTGCGGTGGCGACGCTCTTGAACTTGCAACTCCTGGTTTCTATATGCAGCCGGCCTTATTAACTGGCGGCGACAATTCCATGAAACTTAATCGTGAAGAGTTATTTGCGCCAATGGCTTGCGTGATTAAAGTTGCAGACTATGACGAAGCTCTTAAGGTAGCCAACGACACAGATTTCGGTTTGGTATCGGGAATCATCACTCGTTCACTTTCGAGGGCGAGTCATTTCCGTAGAAACGCGGAGGCTGGTTGCGTCATGGTAAACCTTCCTACTGCTGGAACTGACTATCATGTCCCCTTTGGAGGTAGGAAGAATTCCAGTTTTGGCCCAAGAGAGCAGGGACAGTATGCAAAAGAGCTCTATACCCAGGTTAAAACATCTTATATTTTGGCGGGCAACCCCTAATGGCGCATCCATCTCTATTTATTGACGCGCTGCAGTACAACAACTGGAGTGAGGAAGTATTTCAACAAATTCAAGATG
The DNA here is from genome assembly GCA_913047325.1 of uncultured Gammaproteobacteria bacterium. GTDB lineage: Bacteria > Pseudomonadota > Gammaproteobacteria > PS1 > Pseudothioglobaceae > Pseudothioglobus. The sequence goes on along the minus strand of CAJWTP010000001.1, from coordinate 100,039 downwards.
GCGGTATGAGCGCAATTCATGTCACTATCTGTTACCACGAAGATTTTCAGGAGATGGTGCAAAATGTGGCTGATTGGAATTCTCGATTTGAGACATATGCTGATAAAATTTTTCTAGGTCGCACTGCAAGTGACGTTCTTAAAGCGCAACAAGAGGGGCGCACAGCAATATTTTTTGGATTCCAAAACTGTTCCCCAATTGAGGACAATATAGCGCTAGTAGAGATATGCCACCGACTAGGGGCGCGATTCATGCAGCTGACCTATAACAACCAAAGTTTATTGGCAACAGGTTGTTATGAAGAGAATGATTCCGGGATTACCAGGATGGGCAAGCAAGTAATCAAAGAAATGAACAGGGTAGGTTTGGTTGTCGATATGAGTCACTCCGCTGAACGTTCGACGATGGACGCTATTGAAATTTCTGAACGCCCGATTGCAATTACCCACGCCAACCCAAGCTTCTGGCATCCGGCACTGAGAAATAAATCTAACGAAGTTCTTAAAGCGCTCGGTGAGAGTGGCGGTATGCTGGGCTTTTCAGTCTATCCACATCACTTAAAGGGCAACTCAAACTGTACCTCAGAAAGTTTCTGCGAGATGATTGCCAGCACCGCTGACCTAATGGGCATCAGTCATATTGGGATTGGCAGCGATCTGTGTCAAAACCAGCCCGACAGTGTCGTTGAATGGATGAGAAACGGTACCTGGACTAATGAGCGCGACTTTGGCGAAGGTTCCGCTGGCTTCGCCGGTTTTCCTGATCAGCCTTCATGGTTTCGGGATAACCGCGACTTTAATAATATTGCGACTGGATTAAAGGATGTTGGCTTTTCTAATGATGACGTGGCTGCCGTGATGGGGGGTAACTGGCTGAATTTTTTTGAGTCTTCATTTAATAAAATATAAATAATAATTGACCTATATTAATTATTATTTATTGAAGAAAAAGAAAAATCCATTATTATGACTCCTGATTCTAAATTTTCCGATATCAGTGTAGATTTTATGCGCTCACCTGAACAGGTGATGCGTCTAGATAGGATGGGCTCCTCCCATCAAACTAGACTTAGTTTTATGCGCTCACTGATTAGACGCATGTCTAATGAAAAATGGCAATTTGAATGCCTTCGACGTGATATAGATAGTGATGGTTATGGTGTAAGCGTTTATGCCGTAAATACCCCAAATAGAACCTATTCACTTATCGCTTTTACGCAGGATATACCGCCCAATAAACGTACCGACCGTGTAATAGCAGAGGTTTGGGACGCTACATTTAGTTTGTACGATGGCGTACCAACTCAAGAAGATATAGATTATTTGGTACACAATACCCCCAAACAGGAGGGCGGCAGATTTCGCCCTAGCGAACTTGTTTTAGCAAGAGCAAATAAAAGTCTAAGACTTTTCGAGCATGTTATCTCTTCCCTTGCAAAAGGGAATCAGCCGGATATCGAATTACTCTCGTCAGTAGGCTATCTGATGCGCACTACGGCAATCTATGGTAGTGGTAAATTTGGTTGTGCTGATAGAGAAAAGATTGCCAATCGAGAGGAATGTAGAGGGGCATTCCAAATTGAACTATTAGCGGTTTATTTAATTCGCTGGTTTACGATAGATCTGGTTGAGTACCTGGCCAAAAAAAGAGGTGGCAATAAGGCGGCTAGGCTTGATCCACGCATTAGCCGGTTCCTTGGTATTGGTAATTCTACTGGTTTGGGTATGGCGCCTTTTTTATTAAAACACCCCAACCTAATTCATAGCTGGGTTTTAGCTAAAGAAAGTGCGTTAGCAAGGGTTAGAAGTATTGAGACGCCTCTAAATGGCTCGCTTGAAAAATTTATGCAGTCCCTTGACCAAGTTAGTCAGCACCTTAAAGAATGGCGTGTTGATGACGAACTGCAGACATCCCGTATTGAACGCCTTAAGAGTGAAATTGAATCGCTAACCAACTGGTGTAATAATGAAATTAACCTAGTGAAGCCCTATCCATGGAACGGCATCTATCAGCATACCGAAGATTGTTATTCTCTGGAATGCCAGGAATTGGTTGTCTCTTTAATTATTGAGCCCCATGGTTCTTTGGTGGATGATCTGGCGGAGACAATGTTCTCTGAATCTATACCCAAAATTCAAGTTGGCATGCCTCTAAGCCAATTAAAAGTAATAGTTAAGAATTATTACGCTTGGGCTATAGCTATTGATTTCACAACAACTAAGTCGCAGCAACATTTCTGGTATTACTCGGAAGAGAAGTTAGAGCCCCGCTTTGGTTCTCGTGCAGATGAAGATGGGTCCGAACAGGAAATGCCTTTGACCATAGGCCGTGACGCATATGAACTTAACGAGGTGCTGTTTTCGGTGGATGATGATATGTTGGTGGGTGAATTTGTACTTGCCCATCCTCAGTATAGACACATCATACGTCGCATTCAAAACACTTTTATAATGCCATACTCAGAGGTGCAAGATAATTTGCTAGATGAATCTATGCTGCCATTAAATTTGCTACGTTTCAAGTTGGCTTTTTTTGGAGCCTCAAAGTTTGATCCTAAGTCTGATCTATGGACAAGAATATGTATGTATCAAGGCGCTCCCATGCCAGAACATTTAGCTGACAGTGGTTATGATGATTGGTACTTTCCAGTTATACCAAGAGGGTTTATTTAGATGACAAAAGAACAGCTAACCATTTCACTTAATGAGGTAATTTTTTTCTTTACCCGTGCAGGTTTTGGTGTGAAAGCGCCTATCGGTGTTGCTGAGGACTTTGCGCGGAGCAATGTATGGATCGCAGAAAATGGTTTTGATCCTGGCTTGTGTAGTCTTGGTGCATTAGATAATATAGATAGTCAGGCTAGTGATTTAGCAATACTGTTCAAAAAGACAGAAAATGGGGGGCGTTTTTATTGCCCAAGCGACTTATATTTGTCATCTCTTATTGCTTCTGTAAGTGTTGTAGATAGGATTAATCTAGGTATTAAGGATAATGAATTGGTGGTGAAAAATGTTGATTTCCCTGTTTTGGTTATAGCTGCAATGGGTGCAAATAAATGTAATGGTTTGCAGGCATTTTGGCTAGATGAAAGTAATCATGAATACTTAGTAAGGTTTACTGCAGAGGGTGTCTGGGAAGTGGTAAGCTCCGATTCACAGCCGATAGAGTTAAGTAAGGGAGCTAACATGATTATTCAGCCTATATCTAGTGAAATTACACATCCCTACAACGCCAGTATTAAGAAATATATTGCTGCCAACGAAAAGGAAAAGATATTACAAAGTGGTGTCAAGGTGGGAGAGAACTGGCAAGGTATTTATGATTATTTTTCACGCTGCTTGGTAAAATCAACTGCAGAGTCTCGCGCCTCAGGTGCAGGCGCAGGGATGGTTGACACAGATTAATATATATTTGTTAGATTGAGGGCACTTCAGCATTCAATAAAGCTAACTGCCAATCCGCCTAGAGACGTTTCTTTGTATTTCTTTGACATATCAAGACCGGTTTTCTTCATGGCGGCGATACACTGATCCAATGAAACCAAATGTTCGCCACTTTCTCTGAGTGACAATGAGCTTGCTGTGTAAGCCTTGACAGCGCCGAAACCATTTCGCTCAATGCAGGGCACTTGTACAAGTCCTTTAATTGGGTCGCATGTCATTCCCATATGATGTTCCAGTGCCATCTCAGCGGCGTTTTCAATCTGAGCACTGCTGCCACCTCTGGCGGCGCATAGCCCAGCAGCCGCCATTGCGGAGGCCGAGCCTACTTCGCCCTGACAACCAACTTCGGCTCCCGATATAGAGCTATTGTGTTTAATTAGACCTCCTATGGCAGCTGCTGTTAACAAATATTGACGTATCTGTTCAGTGGTGGCAGATTTATGCTTGTAGTAATAATACAGGGCTGCAGGGACGACTCCAGCTGCGCCATTGGTTGGCGCCGTGACGACCATATGGCCTGCGGCATTCTCTTCGTTGACCGCCATTGCATAGGCGCATAACCAGTCATTTGGAGTTGTATTTTCAAAGTCATCTTGAAGGCTATGATGCAATTTTTTCGCACGTCTATTTGTATTAAGTCCGCCAGGCAGCTGACCTTCTGAAGAGAGGCCATTTTCTACGCATTTCTTCATATAACTCCAGATTAGATCGAGCTTTTTATTGAGTTCCCGCTCTGACATGTTGTGTAGCTCGTTAGCTAGCTTCATTTGCCAGATTGCCTTGTTATATTTTTCAGACATTTCTAGCATCTCGCCTGAGTTATCAAAAGGAAATGGGTATTCAGCGCTTGGTTCGCTTGCAATGGGTGATTCAACCTGGTCAATCTCTTCTGGTGTGGAAATAAAACCTCCACCTATAGAAAAATAGGTGTGAGATATGAGTACCTTGTTTGATGTATCAAGAAGATCAAAAATCAGTCCATTTGGATTCTGTTTCAATGAATTTCTAGTGTCAAAAATTATGTCATTCTCTGTAAAGAAGGAAGCGTTTTGGTTGGTATTGATAGAAACATTTTTTGCCGCCCAAACACGCTCAATAACTTCGTCTATTTTCTCGTTGATAATTGTATTCGGTAGATATCCATGCAAACCAAGCGTTACTGCTCGATCTGTTCCATGTCCTACACCTGTGTATGCCAAAGAGTCCTTTAAGGTGCATCTAATCTGATAATCATTGATTTCATCATTAGAGCTTGAAAATTCTCTTACATGTTGCATAAAGTCATTGGCAGCAACCATAGGTCCCATGGTATGGGAGCTTGATGGGCCAATTCCTACTTTGAATAAATCTAAAACACTAATAAACATGTTAAAACCTAATGCCAACTCAAATTAAAAATAGAGTCAGATAATGAAACAGGTTATTATAGCTACCTTACTTTAGTATACACCTTGATTTAATTAAGGCCTTTAGGAGTCAGTTTTGGCATTATTAATTTCAGTCAGTGAATTTTGGGAAGATGAAAAGGTTTGGCGTCAATTTGTTCAAGCGGAGTTGCCAGATATTGATGTCAGAGTCTATCCTGATGACGGTGATGTTAATGAAATAAAATACGCTGCGGTATGGAAACATCCCCATGGAATTTTAAAGAAATACCCAAATTTGAAGGCAATTCTATCTTTAGGTGCAGGAGTAGATCATATTCTAAGTGATCCTGATTTGCCGAAAGACTTGCCAATTGTTCGTTTAGTTGATGTCAAGTTAACGCATGAGATGTGTTTCCATGCCCTGCATTGGGTACTACATTTTCATAGTGACCATTATTTATATATGAATCAGCAGCTTGATAAAAAATGGCTTCAGCACGGCTCCATACAGCCTGAGGACAGGTCAGTAGGGATTATGGGTTTGGGCAATATTGGAAAAGGCATTGGGACTTCACTTGTCAGTCAAGGCTTTAAGGTTTTGGGTTGGGGCGCTAGTCAAAAATCGTCTTTGGGAGATATTAAATACTTTTTTGGGGATGAGCAGTTAGGCGATTTCTTGGGCAAGACAAATATATTAATTAATGTTCTACCTTTAACTAAAGACACAACTAATTTGCTCGGAAAACAAGAACTTCAATGTTTGCCTAGAGGTTCATTTATTATAAATATGGGCAGAGGAGGTATAGTCAACGAGACAGATTTATTGTCTCTACTAGATGAAGGGCACATTACTGCCGCGGCTATGGATGTATTTGAACAAGAACCTTTGCCTGCAAATAACCCTCTCTGGAGCCATCCGTCTGTCTACATTACTCCTCATATTGCAGGACAAAGCAATCCAAAATCTTCAGCAAAAACAATTGCTGAAAATATTTACCGCATAGAGGATGACAAGCTACCTTTTCCAATCTATAACATTAATAAAGGCTACTAGGAATTGACGATAAATTAATTCAATAATTAGTGAATTAAACTAAAATTATCATTTTCATTTTACAACTAAGAGAATATAATAACGCATCTAATTCAACACAAGTTTTAGACTTCATTTTCATAGACAAAATGAGCTCGTAATTGGTTATTATTATGTCATCAGTCGAACAAATATTAATTACCCCGCTTTATCAAATGCATCTTGATGCCGGTGCAAAAATGGTGCCGTTTGCGGGCTATGAAATGCCACTCCAGTATCCTTTAGGGATTAAAAAAGAACACCTGCACACACGCGAAAATGCTGGCCTTTTTGATGTTTCCCATATGGGTCAAATCAAGATTACAGGAGAAAATGCAAAACAGGCATTGGAGACCCTGGTCCCGGTTGATATAGTTGATTTGCCTCTAATGAAACAACGTTATGCTGTCTTGACAAATACTAATGGCGGTGTGATGGATGATTTAATGGTAACTAATATTGATGATGATAGTTTGTTTTTGGTGGTAAACGCTGCATGCAAGGTAGCCGACTATAAGCATTTAAAGAGTCTGGTTGATAGAGGATGTGAGGTTGAGCTTCTTGAAGATGTTGCGCTGTTGGCTTTGCAAGGGCCAAAATCATGTGAAGTATTGGCACAATTTGCACCCGCTTGTACTGAAATGACATTTATGACGGCTAAGAAATTGACGATTGGAGAAGTCGAGTGTCTAGTGACGAGGTCCGGTTATAGTGGCGAGGATGGATTTGAAATTTCAATGCCAGCATTTGAGGCAGAGCGTATTGCTAAACTTTTTTTGTCTGACCATGCAGTTCAGTGGGTAGGTCTTGGAGCTAGAGACTCGCTCCGTTTAGAGGCAGGTTTGTCTCTCTATGGCCATGAACTGGACGAAAATCATACTCCGGTAGAGTCTTCATTGGCCTGGGCGCTATCAAAAGCAAGAAGGCATGATGGAGTTCGCCCAGGAGGCTACCCTGGCGACAGTGCTATCATGAAGCAGCTTTCCGAGGGTACAGAGGCAAAGATTGTCGGTCTTCAGCCCGAAGGAAGGATCCCGGTTCGCGACGGTACTTTAATTGAAGACGATGCCGGCAATAATGTCGGCAAAGTTACCAGCGGTGGTTTTGGTCCGAGTGCCGGAAAACCCATCGCTATAGCGAGAATTGCAGTAAACTTTATTGACGACAATTCTGCCTTATTCGCACTGGTACGTGAGAAGAGGATCTCAGTTAGTATTGTGAAACTGCCATTTGTAAAACAAAATTACTTTAGAGGCTAACGATAAATAGGAGAAGCGATGATTACAAAGTATTCAACAGATCATGAATGGGTCAAACTTAAAGAGGAAGATGAGGTAATTATCGGTATAACAGATTTTGCTCAGGAGCAACTGGGCGATCTGGTTTATGTTGAGCTTCCATCAATTGGAGACGAGGTTACATGTGGTGATAACATATCGGTAATTGAGTCTGTCAAGGCTGCTTCGGATTTGATTGCACCGGTTTCAGGAGAAGTTGTTGATGTAAACAGTAAATTGGAAGATGAACCCGAACTGGCTAGTGAAGACCCAATGGGCGAAGGCTGGTTCATCAAGGTTAAACTTTCCGATATTTCAGAACTCGACGACTTAATGGATGAGTCAGCATATCAAACTTTTATTGAAAGTTGAGGTAATATTCCAATGGCTACTAAGATTGAAGATCTTTTAAATAACGACCCCTTTATCAACAGGCATATTGGTTCTTCAACTGAACAGCGTCAAAGAATGCTCAGCTATCTAGGTTTTAACAACTTGGATGGCCTGATAGATGAAGTAGTGCCAGATATTATTCGACGAAAAAAGCCAATGAATATGGCCGAAGGCCTCTCAGAGTTGGCGGCACTGAAGCAGTTAAGAAACTTGGCTAGAATGAATATCCGTTACAAGTCATTTATTGGTCAGGGCTATTACAATTCAATTACACTACCGGTGATTCAGCGCAACATAGAAGAGAATCCGGCTTGGTATTCCGCATACACTCCATACCAACCAGAGATTTCCCAAGGCCGTTTGGAAGCTTTGATGAACTTTCAAACAATGGTTTCAGATTTAACCGGCCTAGATATAGCGAATGCGTCGATGCTGGATGAATCTAGTGCCTGTGCCGAAGCCATGAGTTTGTGCCAGAGGGTTAGTAAATCGAAAAGCAAGGTATTTTTTGTTGCCAATGATTGCTATCAAATGAATATTGAGGTGGTATTGACACGAGCGAAACCACTGGGCATTGAAGTTGTGGTTGGCGACCCTTTGGATGATTTAGACGAACTAGATGTTTTTGGCGTATTGCTGCAGTATCCAAATACCTATGGCGGCTATAGCGATTACTCTAAATTAATAGACTCTATTCATAAAAAGAATGCTCTGGTTGCTGTGAGTGCCGACTTGTTGGCGTTAACGCTTTTAAAGCCACCCGGTGAAATGGGTGCAGATATCGTGGTTGGTAATTCTCAAAGGTTTGGAGTGCCAATTGGCTACGGTGGACCGCACGCTGCTTACATGTCAATTAAGCAAGAATATAAACGTTCAATGCCTGGAAGAATTATTGGTGCTTCAGTTGATACAAACGGCAGGTTGGCTTACCGCCTAGCCCTGCAAACTCGCGAACAACATATACGCCGTGAAAAAGCAACTAGTAATATCTGTACCGCACAAGCTCTTTTGGCTATTATGGCAAGCATGTATGCCGTCTATCATGGCGCTGGAGGCCTCATAAAGATTGCCGAAAGAATTTTTCGTTACGCTTCTGTCTTTGCCGATGGTATTTCTGAAATGGGTTTTCGTATTGTTAATGAAACATTTTTTGACACATTAACGATACAAGTTAAAAACTCTGACGCTGTTGTCATGCAGGCTGAAAAAAATGGATACAACATAAATGTTTTTAGTAAAACCCTCGTTTCAGTTTCATTCGATGAGCTCAGCACTCCAGAGGATATAGAGTATTTATGGAAGATATTTAATACAGAATCTAAGCTCAGCGCACAGTTGCTATTTGAAAAAAATAAATCTCAGATAAGTAAAAAATTAAAAAGAACTTCAGAATTCATGACTCATGATGTGTTCAATACGTATCGCTCAGAAACTAATATGATGCGCTATATTCGTTATCTGGGCGATAAAGACCTTGCACTTGACCGAGCAATGATACCGCTTGGGTCATGTACTATGAAGTTGAATGCTGCTGCTGAATTGATACCTGTTACTTGGCCAGAATTTTCTCAAATCCATCCATCAGTGCCAATGAATCAGGTGATAGGATATCAGCAAATGATAAGTGAGCTTGAAGAGATGCTGTGTGAAGCAACTGGATACTCGGCAATTTCTTTGCAACCTAACTCAGGAGCCCAGGGTGAATATGCAGGACTTATAGCAATTCGTGCTTTTCATCGAAGCAACGGCGAAGAGCATCGAAATATTTGCCTAATTCCAGCCTCGGCTCATGGAACCAATCCAGCCTCTGCACAAATGGCGGGAATGAAAGTGGTTGTAGTCAAGACCGCAGATAATGGCTACATTGACATGGCAGATTTAAAATCTAAGTGCAAAGAAAATGAAGAAAATTTAGCTGCAATTATGATTACTTATCCTTCTACTCACGGGGTATTTGAAAAAGATGTTAAGGAGGTTTGTGAGGTTGTACATAAAGCTGGAGGCCAGGTTTATATTGATGGTGCGAACATGAATGCGATGGTTGGAATTTCTGCTCCCGGTGAATTCGGCGGCGATGTTTCGCACCTTAACTTACACAAAACATTCGCCATCCCTCATGGTGGTGGTGGTCCAGGTGTGGGCCCTATTGGAGTTAAGGAGCATTTAGTAGATTTTTTACCGAGAACGCCATTAAATAATACTGGTGTCGGTAGTATTTCTGGTGCGCCGTGGGGTTCTGCCAGTATTTTGCCAATTAGCTGGATGTATATTGCGATGCTTGGCAAGAATGGTCTTTACGAAGCCACCACAAATGCAATATTGAATGCAAATTACATAGCAACTCGTTTGTCAGAGCACTATCCTATACTCTATAGTGATGAGAATGGCAGGGTTGCTCATGAATGCATTGTTGACCTTCGTTCCATTAAGGAAAAATTCGGTATTAGTGTAGATGATGTTGCAAAACGTTTGATTGATTATGGTTTTCATGCACCTACAATGTCATTTCCAGTTTCCGGAACTTTAATGATTGAGCCAACTGAGTCAGAATCTTTGGATGAGTTAGATCGTTTTTGTGACGCCATGATTCAAATCAGAAAAGAGATCCAAAAAGTCGAAGCGGGGGAGTATTCGGTCACAGATAATCCTCTAATTAATGCACCTCACACACTGGAAATGGTATCGTCTTCAGTCTGGAGTTATTCTTATTCGAGAGAAGAAGCGGCCTATCCACTGGAAAGCTTAAGAAGGGTTAAGTATTGGCCGCCAGTCTCTCGAGTAGATAATGTGCATGGCGATAAGAACTTAATTTGTACCTGTCCAAGCATAGAAAATTATGAGTAGAAATATATGAAGTCGATATTAGTTAGCGTATTGGGTGAGGACAAGCCAGGTTTAATAGATGGTTTGTCTGAGATTATCTTGTCATATGAAGGTGACTGGGTGGAAAGCAGAATGTCAAGCTTTGAAGGGAAGTTTGCAGGGATTATAAAGGTTAATGTTCCTTCAAAGAATGTCGATAAGCTGGTCAAGAAGCTAGAAACTTCAAATTTAGGATTAAAGATTGTTTGTGAAGAAACCAAATCGCACGCCCTTCAACCATTTAAGTCATACAATATCGAGCTGATTGGGCAAAATCATATAGGGATTATCAATAAGCTTTCTCACGCATTGGTAGCACTAGGGGGAAATGTCGAGGAGATTAAGTCGGAAATTATCGAAGCCTCTATGTCTGGTGAAAAGCTCTTTAAGGCAGAAATTACTCTCCACATGCCTACCACGGTTGAGGAATATGTCATCAGAGATCGGTTAGAAAACATAGCTAACGAAATGATGGTGGAAATATACTCTTACGAGAGTTGATTTCAACTATCACAGTAATTTAAACTTTTTTCATTTAGTTTTTTTAAAGCTCTTTTGTTTTTTAGCTCTTTATGATATTGTGTTCTGGTCCGTACGGGAACTTGGTAATGTCATAAGCGCTATCTTCAGTAATAACCATAACATCGTGCTCACGGTAACCTCCAGCGCCAGGCTGTCCTTCTGGAATCATAATCATTGGTTCCATAGAAACGACCATATTTTTTTGCAAAACAGTATCGATATCTTCCCGCAATTCAACTCCTGCCTCACGACCGTAGTAGTGTGATAGTACTCCAAATGAGTGACCATAACCAAAGGTACGACTTTTAAGTAGACCGTGCTCTTCAAAGATTTTATTTAGTTCAAGGGCGATATCTTTACATGCTACACCTGGCTTAATTAGCTTTATACCTTCTTCGTGAACTTTAACATTTATTTCCCAAAGCCTTAATGACTCGTCATCGACATGATCGAAAAATAGCGTTCTTTCAAGTGCAACATAATAACCAGCAATCATTGAAAAGCAGTTGAGACTTAGAATATCTCCCTTCTCAACTTTTTTTGCAGTAACAGGGTTATGCGCACCGTCGGTATTGACGCCAGACTGAAACCAGGTCCAGGTATCCATAAGCTCCGAGTGTGGGTATCTCTTTGCGATTTCTCTAACCATTGCTTGGGTTGAATGAAGTGCCACTTCATGTTCTGGAGCGCCTTCTTTGACAGCCTCAACCAAGGCTGCGCCACCAATGTCGCAGACATTAGCGCCTTGGATAATATGGGTTATTTCTTCATCTGATTTGATTGAACGCATTTTCATGCAGTCAACCGATATATCTAATAGTTCAGCCTTATCAAATGCAATCTGAAGTTTGTCTAGACGCTCCTTGGTAATGTGGTCATGTTCAATGCCAATCCTGCCTTTATTTTGTACCAGTTGCTGTAAGGCATAAAAGAAACTGTCTTTTTGCCAGTCAGTATAGACTAGATTTTCACCAAAGGTTCGGCGCCAAGGCTGTCCGCCGTCAATATTTGCAGAAACCGTTGTGGCCTTGTCGTGAGTTATCACCAGGGCATAAGGACGACCAAAAGAACAATAAAGAAAGTCACTATAGTAGTTAATGCCATGAATTGAGGTAAAAATCGCAGCATCAATATTATTTGCAGCCAGATGTTTTCTAAGGCATGCTTGCCTGTTTATATATTCTGCATCACTGAAGGTGTGGACAATTTTATTCCCATTCGGTATAAGTTTAGTTCTTGGCATATCCATAGTACCTCCTCGATATAATTTATCCTGCGGATGTTAATAAAGTTTGCTTAGGAAAGCAAGCTTTTTCTATACAGTATATTCTTATGCTGTAACAGGAAGAAAACTATCAACACCACTTTAGTGTGTTTGCTTCAATCGACCTTCACGAATGAATGTGTATATGCCTGAAGCCACAATTATTGAAGCTCCACTCAATGTTAGTAAGTCTGGCCTTTCTGAGAGAATTATGATTGATAAAAGCATAGCAAACAACAGCCGTGAATAACGGAATGGCGATATAACTGATACATCTCCATTACGAGTAGCGAGCACGATTGCGTAATAGCCAATTACGCCGACAAACGTTGCTGAGATTAAATACATTATTTCAGTTGAAGAAGGAATAACCATAGCTGAATAGAAGGGCATAGCAATAAAGCCAGAAATACCACATGCTAAAAACGCATACATAGAAACTGTTGTTGTTGAAATTTCAAACTGCATTGCACGGGTAGCTAGATCCCTTGCCGCTAGAAATATAGTTGCAATTACTGCTAGAAGAGAGGCTGGCATAAAACTATCAAACCCTGGGCGCAAGATTAATAAAACCCCAATAAATCCAATCACCACAGCGCTCCAGCGTCGCCAGCCAACTTTTTCTCCAAAAAAAACTGCACCCCCCATCGTCACCATCAACGGGGTTGTCATTAAAATTGATGCTGCAGATGAAAGTGGCGTTAAGGCGATCGCTGAAACAAAGAACAACGCTCCGAACAGTTCACAAAATGTCCGAATGATAACGGGCCTATTCAATAGATCTCTGTGCAGAATTGGCGCATGTGTGAGAAGTGCAGTAATTAAGAATACAGCGGTCCCGCTAAAACCAAGAATGATTAATATCTGTGGTACTGGCAAATGTGATGAAAGAAGCTTGATAAATAAATCTTCAAGAGCAAACCCAGCCATAGCCAGAATCATGAATAAAATACCCCGTAAATTTTCCATACTTCGCCTGAAGGTTAATTAATTTAAATCTTCACAACCTTGAGTAGTACAAAGTTGTGATTTTTATCTCTAGCTATTGGGTTAAGTCTATTTTTATTTGGAGTACGATTTATTCAGTATCATACTCGAGCCCATTTCTGCAATCATCATGGTTGGCGCTGAAGTATTGCCGCTGACAATGGTTGGCATAATTGAGGCATCAATAACACGCAAATTATTCATCCCTTTTACCTTTAAATTTTCTGGTGAAACGACAGCTAGTTCATCAACACCCATTTTGCAGGTTCCAACTGGATGGTAGACCGTCAGTGCGGTTCTGCGTATATATTCCAATATCTCTTGATCGCTCTGAACTGACTTTCCTGGCGCCATTTCTTTACCACGAATTTCGTCAAATTCTGTCGATAATAAGACTTCTCTGGCTTTTTTTAGTGCCTCTATTATGACAGTCTCGTCTCTTGGGTCAGATAAAAAATTGTGGTCAATAAGCAGTTTAAATTTTGACCCCTTTTTGGTCAACTTGATAGAGCCAGTGCTATGAGGCCTTAATAAGCAGGTGAAAAGCGAGTAGCCATGGCCAAATTCAAATCTTTTACCGCGATGACTTCTATAAATGGGAGTGAAGTGAAACTGAACATCTGGATAGTTATTATTGGCGTATTTAGTCTCAGCAAAGCCACCTGCCTCGACATAATTGCTTGTCCACCAGCCCATCTTATTAAAGTAGTATTTAAACGGAGCAGTAATTACGTCAGGCAATAAAGATTTCCATGAAACGCCTATTGATTCAGCCTTATTCGAGCGCACAGTAACCATAGAATCTAGGTGGTCTTGAAGATTCTCGCCAACCCCAACTAGGTTGTGTTTGCAAGTTATGCCAAGCTCGTCAAGGTCTTTTTTATTGCCAATACCGGAAGCAAGGAGTATTCTGGGTGAATCTATAGTGCCAGCGCTAAGAATAATTTCTTTGTTGCAGACTAGTTTTTTATCTGATTCATTAATTTGTATATTTACTGATTTGGCGCAATCGCCCTCAATATCCAATGATTTAACCTTTGCATGGGTGAGGATTATCAGGTTTGGCCTCGAAAGAATGGGTTCGACAAAGGCTGTATAGGAGCTCACTCGAGTGCCCTTGTTTTGGTTTACATTGTAAATCCCCAATCCCAATTGTGAACTTGCATTAAAGTCTGGATTATGGGCCAGGCCTATTTCCTTCCCTGCCTTAATAAAGCGTTCAGCAGTTGCGTTAGCATCTTGTGGCTTTACTACTGGCAACTCTCCTTCTGAAGAGTGATATTTTGATTCGCCACCGGTCTGGTCGTTTTCAAATTTTTTAAACACAGGCAGGACTTCCTCATAAGACCAGCCTTTACAACCCAGTTTAGCCCAATTGTCATAATCATTTTTGTTGCCTCGCATGTAGACCATGCCATTGATCGAGCTTGACCCGCCAAGACACTTGCCACGATTTACTGTGATGATACGGTTATTTAGGTTCTTTTGAGGTACACTCTGGTATGCGTAATCAAATTTCTTATGACCATAAACCCCAAAAATTCCTGCTGGAATTTTAATCCATGGGCTTTTGTCACTGCCACCCCCCTCGACCAAACAGACGCTATTCTCAGGATTTGCACTGAGACGATTGGCTAGCACGCAGCCAGCTGAACCAGCACCGACAATAATGTAATCGTAACTAGTCATGCGCTATATTTGGTTTTATGTAATTCAGTTTCATTCGTGACCATGATTGCCGGAGTATTGATTGATTGATGGTGGTTGCCAGCCACTCAAGCTGTCTTTATTTGGTTTATAGATTTCAATTTTCAAAGGGTAGCAAGCGGCCGAGTCACTTGAGTGCGAGCTGCCGCAGTCTCCTCCAGGGCAGGCCGACAGGGCTCCCAATAAGTTAATTTCAGCAAACATTTCAATAAAATCATGGGGACGAACCGGGCTTGCTTTCATAAAATATTGGTGTGTTTGCCTGGTAAAGCCAGTACACATGAAAACGTTCAGAACATCGTGTACCAGCGGCTCTATTTCAGATATTGCCTTATTTTGCTGTTTGGCTAGCGCCCTACAAAGATTTGAGTGGCAACAATAATGATACTCTTCTCCACTCAGCGCCAGGTGAGTGTAGGGGTCGCAGCGAGTTCCGATTACATCGTGTACGCTAGCGCCATCTTCATCCCAGCCATACCAATCTAGTGTGTCGTGAGTGATAGTTGCGATCGGTCTGAGAAAAGGAAAATTTGAGTATAGACAATCACCGGTACTAACATGGGTGCCATAAAGTGCCCTCGTTTTGCCGCTATAAAAGTGCTCCTTGACGTTGTCGTTGTTCCAAAGGTTTAGATCTCCTACTTGTGGGCCTTCACTACATATTATTCGAAAAAAATGACCTGCAGGAACGACAAAAGTTCTTGCCTCTCTTGGAGGTATGATGGTCTCTTCAATTAAAGTTAATTGCTTTCTTGCAGACTCGTAGAGATCGCTATTAGATTCAGCCAAGTCATCTATGGGATAGGCAATAACTGGTTTATTTCGTAGTCGTTTATGGGCATCAAGAGGAGTCTGGTTTTGTTTGACGTTTTTCATAGCTCAACTCTCTCCAGTATTGATGATGAGCGCCCAAGACGCTCTGCTCCATTATAAATAGATATATTAGTCGGGATTGCCATAACCGCCACCACCGGGAGTTTTTAAGATAAAAATATCATTTTTATTAACTTCTATTTGACCTTTTGTTCCTATATTCGTCACTTTTTGATCAGAGTGGACGACATAATTTTCACCAACCACACCTGGTTCGCCTCCTGCAATTCCGTAAGGAGGCACTATTCGATGTCCTGCAATTATATTGACAGTCATTGGTTCTAGAAAGCGCATTTGTCGATTAACCCCTTCTCCGCCTTTATGTTTGCCCTTGCCCCCTGAATTCTTTCTAATTTCAAAAGTTTCAAGCCTTACAGGAAAGCGCCACTCTAAAACTTCTGGGTCTGTTAGTCTGGTATTAGTCATATGAGTCTGCACTGCATTGCAGCCGTTTTGCTTGGCACTAGCACCAGAACCACCGCATATAGTCTCGTAGTTTTGTATCCTGTTATTGCCCCAAATGTAATTATTCATTGTGCCCTGAGATGCAGCCATTGTTCCAAGGGCACCAAACAGCGCATCAACAATATATTGAGAAGTTTCAACATTGCCTGCGACAACCGCTGCTGGGTAGACGGGATTAATCATGCTGTCAACAGGTATGATTATATTTAGTGGCTTAAAGCAACCGCTGTTAAGTGGAATGTCGTCATCAATGAGGCAGCGAAAAACATATAGAACTGCGGCATAGCAGATTGCAGTTGGAGCGTTGTAGTTGCCAGGGTGCTGTGAACTGGTACCAGTAAAATCAATCGTCGCGCAGCGTTTGAGTTTATCAACCTTAATGGCAACGCTTATCTGATGGCCGTCATCCATTTTATAAGTGAAATCAGAGTCTTTTAATACATCAATCACTCTTCTTACTGATTCTTCAGCGTTGTCTTGCACATGCTGCATATAGGCATGGACGACTTCCAAGCTGTATCGATCAATAACTCTATTGAGTTCCTGTGCGCCTTTCTCACAGGCAGCTGCCTGAGCCTTTAAGTCAGCGATATTTTGATCGGAGTTGCGGGA
Source organism: uncultured Gammaproteobacteria bacterium (assembly GCA_913047325.1). GTDB lineage: Bacteria > Pseudomonadota > Gammaproteobacteria > PS1 > Pseudothioglobaceae > Pseudothioglobus. The sequence goes on along the minus strand of CAJWTP010000001.1, from coordinate 83,195 downwards.
CGGATATGGACCAGAATTCAGTAGTTCCTTAATCTCAGGTTCTAAGAATTTGCCCTCAGATACCAATTTGAAATTATCAATCAGGATGCCCTCCTCTTCAACATGGATTGAATGAGCTGGCGCAGAGCCAGGTGTAATGCCACCGATATCGGCATGGTGACCGCGACTAGCGACATAGAAAACCACCTTTTCGCCTGAAATATCAAAAACTGGTTTTATCAAAGTAATATCGGGCAGGTGAGTTCCTCCATTGTAGGGCGCATTAATAAGGTAAGCATCACCAGACTTCATTGTTTTATAGTTCTCACGAATAATGGTTTTGATTGAATCACTCATGGAGCCTAGATGGACCGGCACATGAGGTGCATTGGCTACAAGGTCTCCATTTGGGGTAAATATGGCACAGGAAAAATCTAATCTCTCTTTTATGTTTACAGAGGCGGCTGTATTTTCAAGTACTGTGCCCATCTGTTCTGCCACATTCATAAATAAATTGTTAAAGATTTCCAGCATCACTGGATCCACACTCGTGCCGATAGCGTGTTGGCGCGCCAAAGGTTTTGCTCTTTTTAGAATTAAATCGTTATTCGCGGAAAGCTGGGCTTGCCAGCCAGGCTCGATAATTATAGTGGAAGTATTCTCAACAATAACGGCCGGCCCTGGGAGGGGTATTCCAGTAGCAACTTGATCTCTGTTGTAAAAGGCCGTTTCTTGTAACTTACCATTCATCACTACTTGTTTTTTGGTTAATAATTTATGTGTAGTGTTTATGTTTCTTGTTTTATTTTGGACGCTCAGCTCGCTTTTTGAGACCGTCTCAACTTGTATTGATTCTACAATTAGCTGTTTTTCTTTCGAGATAAAGCCAAATCTGGCTTGATGAGCACACTCAAACGCAATAATTATCCTGTCGATAGAGTCAAATTTAATAGATAAAGCGCTATCGCTGCCATCGTAACGAATCTGCAGACGATAAAAATACTTTAACGAAGAAGCTTCTATGGCCTGTTCGGACATTTGTCTAGTACCTTTTAGTTTTAGCGATTCTAGTTCTCTTTCAATAGTTTTTATAAGGTCAATGCACAATATCGATTCGATAGCCAAATCATTAATAACTCTTGTATCCGCCAAGCCCATTCCAAAGGCTGATAAAACTCCTGCAAATGGATGAAGATGTATATTTTTCATACCTAAATTATCTGCCACTAGGCAAGCGTGTTGTGCACCAGCACCACCAAAACAAGACATCGTATAATTGCTGACATCATAGCCACGTTGGACTGAAATCTTTTTGATTGCATTGCTCATATTATCGATAGCAATAGAAAGAAATCCTTCAGCAACCTCCTTAGGGTTTACTTGGTTGCCCGTAGCCTGGCTAATATTTGTTGCAAGTGCATTAAATTTATCTTTCACTATTTCAGCATCAAGTGGTTGATCGGCATTTGGACCAAACACTTTTGGGAAGTAATCTGGATTTAATTTGCCTAACATGACATTGCAGTCTGTAATCGTTAGAGGGCCACCGTTTCTATAGCAAGCCGGCCCAGGTTTTGCTCCTGCAGAGTCCGGGCCTACTCTGTATCTAGCGCCATCAAAATGAAGAATCGAGCCACCACCCGCTGCTACCGTATGAATCAGCATCATTGGTGCACGACAACGAACTCCTGCAACTGCCGTTTCGAAAGTGCGTTCATAATCTCCAGCATAGTGCGAAACGTCAGTCGAAGTGCCACCCATGTCGAATCCAATAAGTTGATTTAAGGAGGATGCTTCACATGTTTTGACCATGCCAACAACTCCACCCGCGGGGCCTGAAAGGATTGCATCTTTACCTTGAAAGAAGCGTGCATCGGTTAGACCGCCACTGGATTGCATAAACATTAGCCGACCTTTTTCCTTCGCTTTTTTGCCTAGAGCGTCTTCAACTTGGTTGACGTAATGCCTAATAATTGGGGAAAGATAGGCGTCCATAACTGTTGTATCGCCTCTTGGAATAATTTTCATCAGGGGGCTCACACAATGGCTGACAGATATTTGCTTAAAGCCAATTTTTTTTGCCAATTTTTCAATTATTTTTTCGTGTTCATTGAAACGGTATCCATGCAATAGTACGATGGCGATTGATTTGCAGCCACTATGAAATGCCTTTAGGAGTTGCAGTTCCGTTTTGTCTACATTGAGCGCACAAATGCATCTGCCTTGGGAGTCGAGACGCTCATCAATTTCAATGACTTCAGAGTAAAGCATTTCTGAAAGCTGAATATCAATATCAAAAAGTCTTGGACGGTTTTGATAACCTATTCGTAGTATATCTTTGAAGCCCTTCGTAATAGCAAGCACAGTTTTCTCTCCTTGACGTTCAAGTAGAGCATTAGTTGCAACAGTTGTGCCCATTTTGATTGTATGAATTTCCGACATAGGGATAGCTTCTTGTTGGCTAATCCCTAATAAATCTCGAATACCTTGAATAGCTGCATCAGGGTAATGTTTTGAATTTTCTGAGAGTAGCTTGTGTGTAACAATTTCGCCGTTAGGGTTGCGTCCTATGACGTCTGTAAAAGTTCCGCCACGATCAATCCAAAATTGCCAAAGTTTTTTATCCTGTCGAGATTTTAAAATCATTTACTGCGAAGCTAAGTTTGAATTGATATAGTATATTTTAAATTCAACCTCCAAGTTTTGTTATGGCCAGATAGATAAAATAAAAAATGATTGACTTTTATTATATTTAGGAACAAAATTCGCGAATTAGTGTCATCTTATTAGATATTGTCAAAGGAGCTAATAAGTGAAGAATAACTATTTTTTAGGTTTTGTTCTGGTTGTTACTAGCGGTTTTGTTTGGAGTTTAGGCGCTCCAATGATCCGTTTCTTTGAAGATGCAGAATACTATAGGCTTCCCTTTCTGTTTTATCGTGGAATAACTATTTTTGTTGTTGTTATTGCCTATATTTATATTAGAGAGGGCGGAAACTTTCTCAATGCATTGAAACGTATTGATGCTTGGAGTTTGTTTGGTGGTCTTGTGTTAGCTCTTACAATGTTTGGCTACATCTATGCTTTAACTACAACAAGTGTTGCTGTAACTTTGCTAATGCTTGCGGTATCGCCGGTTTTTTCTTCATTTTTAGGGTATCTAATTTTAGGCGAGGGGTTAAGTCGGACCACCTTAGCGAGTATGATAATTGTTGCTGTTGGGGTTATTATTATGGCTTGGGGTGCAGATAAATCAGGTACTTTAATTGGAATGACTTACGGCTTCTTTGTGGCGCTTGGTTTTGCAATTTATACCATTACCCTTCGCCACAATCCCGAAATCCCGAAATTGCTAACTCCAGCGCTTGCTGGTTTTATTAGTTTAATACTAGCGTTAATTTTGATCTTATTAACGGGTGAAAGTTTTAAAATGCCACAAATTAATGTTGGGTTGAGTTTAATGCATGGTTTAGTTGTCAGTGCAGGATTAATCCTGTTTGGCTTCGGGGCAAAGTATTTGCCTAGTGGTGAGCTTGTCTTACTTACATTGTTTGAAGTAATAGCTGGGATTATTTGGGCCTGGTTACCTATTATAGGCATCAATGAAGTGCCGGATATTAATACAATAATCGGCGGTGTGTTTATCTTTTCAGCTATTGTTATTCAGGGGCTCTCTACAAGAAAACGGCACATTATCCCGATGCCTTAAAAACTATGTGGCCTGAATGTTTTCAGGCTCAAAACAAAGTTGTTGCTTTGAACATGTTTCATTGATAAAATTCACTTTTTTTTATGCTGTAAAGAATTTTGGCGAGTAAAGAGATTGACTTGATAGCAAGATTTATCCGCAATGTATGTTTAGTGGCAGATAATAATTAGTTCATATGAATCATTAAAGTTAAGTTTTATTTAAGTGAATAGAATGAATTCAATGGTATTTCCAAAAATTGATATAGATGATATCCCAAAGTGGGAGGGCGACCTTGCGCCACTAGAATGTATTGCGATCAAGGATGAAACACATAACGTAAAAAGCTTCACATTTAGGTCTAAGGTAGATGCATGGTTTAAGTTTTTGCCGGGTCAGCACACAACTCTGTTCTTAAATATTAATGATACGAGTGTTATGCGCACTTATACGATTGCATCGAGCCCGACGCGCCCTCATACTATAACGATTACAAATAAACTATTAGAGAATGGTACTGTGACCAACTGGATGCACGAACATCTTAAGGTTGGTGATTGTATTGATGCTCTAAATATCGGAGGCTCATTTGGTATTGCATTTGACCAACCAAGAGACAAAGTGCTTTTCATGTCTGGTGGTAGCGGGATTACACCAATGCTTTCTATGTCTCGCTATCTGGTTGACTTGTCAATTGACTTGGATATAGTTTTTTTACATAATGCACAAACACCGCGCGATCTTATAGCAAAGGACGAACTTGAATTTTATGAACAACATCAGAGTAACTTCAATCGTCATTTTATTTGCGATAATGCGGACAATGATTGGTCTGCTGAGAGGGGTTTGTTGAGTTTAACAATGTTGAATGATCTAGTCCCAGACATTATCGAAAGGGAAGTGTACTGCTGTGGCCCAAAAGCTTACATGGACAATGCTCAGAGTATTTTGAATGAAATTGGTTTTGACATGGCTCATTACCACCAAGAAAGCTTCGACATTGAAAGCTCAACAGCGCAGCAAAATATGGCAGAGCCCAGCAAGTTTGTAGCTCATGACGAAGGCGAAAGTATTGAAGTAGTTGAGTACAATATCACCTTGAAAGAGACAGGGAAAACTATCAAGTGCGGTAGCAATACCAACATCCTAGTAGCTATACAGAAGGAAGGAATTGTTACTCCATTTGCATGTTCTATGGGTATGTGTGGCACGTGTAGAACTAAAATGATTGAAGGTAAGGTAGATATGGATGCACAAGGTGGTTTGCTAAAATCACATGAAGCAGAAGGTTATATTTTGATTTGTTGTTCCCACCCAGAAAGTGACCTAGTGTTAGAATTATAGGATTACAAAGAGAGCTGTATTATGCAAAAAAAATATTCATGGTATTCGTTATTAAAGGCAGGGCTCAGTGGTCAGGACTGGGATCAGGCCATCCCGTTGGTTGAGCCTAAGTCAAAATACGACATAATTATTGTTGGAGGTGGTGGCCACGGCTTGGCAACTGCATATTACTTGGCAAAAGAGTGTGGCATTAAGAATGTCGCGGTTGTCGAAAAAGGATACATAGGTGGCGGTAATACAGGTAGGAACACCACAATCATTCGCTCTAACTATCTAAGAGATGAGGCGTCAAGCCTTTACGAGCATGCAATGAAACTATGGGAAGGTATCAGTGAAGATTTAAATTTCAATGTAATGTTTAGCCAGCGCGGAGTATACAATCTAGGCCACTCATTGCAAGATATGAGAGATATAGAGCGTCGAGTTAATGCCAATGTGTTGAATGGTGTTGATGCCCAGGTAGTTGATGTAAACGAAATAAAACAGCAAATTCCAATTATTAATATCACGAAGAATGCCAGGTACCCTGTTATGGGAGCCTCTTACCAGCCTCGTGGAGGTGTTGCCAGGCATGATGGCGTTGCATGGGGTTTTGCAAGAGCAGCTAGTATGCTCGGGGTAGACATTATTCAAGACTGTGAAGTCATTGACATTGAAGTTGAAGAGGGTCGAGTCAAAGGTGTAAAAACAACCCGTGGCGATATTTTAGCTGACCGTGTAGGTTGCGTTAGTGCAGGGCATTCATCAGTACTGGCAAAAATGGCCGGACTCAGATTGCCGATTGAGAGTCATCCTCTGCAGGCGTTTGTGTCTGAAGCAATGAAACCAGTACTGCACACCGTTGTGATGTCAAATGCGGTTCATGGCTATATCAGCCAGAGCGACAAGGGTGACCTAGTAATTGGGGCGGGGATTGATAGTTATAATTCATATGCACAACGCGGCAATTCGCAAATTATTGAGCATGCCGCTGCAGCAATTTTGGAATTGTTTCCAATTTTCTCTCGGGTCCGCATGAATCGACAATGGGGCGGTATCGTTGATGTTTGTCCGGACGCGTGCCCAATTATCAGCCCGACTAAGGTTGAAGGTTTGTATTTCAACTGTGGCTGGGGTACAGGAGGTTTTAAGGCAACACCAGGCTCTGGCAACGTATTTGCACATACTATTGCACAAGACAAACAGCATCCACTGGCTGTGCCTTTTCATATTGACCGATTTACCACAGGAGCCCTAATTGACGAACATGGCGCTGCAGGGGTTGCGCACTAATTTACTAACTATACAAGATTATGTTTTTATTATATTGTCCATATTGTAACGAGGAAAGAGAGCAGAATGAATTTTCGGCTGCTGGTGAGGCGTTCATTGCACGTCCAAAAAACCCCGAAGCTATTAGTGATAAAGATTGGGCTGACTATGTTTTCTATAGGACAAACCACAAGGGCGATCATTGGGAGCAGTGGGTTCATGCCAACGGTTGTCGTAAGTATTTCATAGTTAAGCGTTCAACCATAAGCCATGAAATATTACAGGTGGAGCCTTTCGGAACTGAAATCAGCGAGCAAGAATCATGAGAGTTGAACAGCATCCAGACAACCAAATAGACCGCTCAAAGCTAATCACTTTTATATTCAATAATAAGATATATAAAGGTTTTGAAGGAGACACTTTAGCCTCTGCATTGCTGGCTAACGACGTTACTTTATTGACTAGAAGTTTTAAATACGGTCGTAAACGCGGTCTCATGGCTGCTGGAGTTGAGGAACCAAACGCACTAATCTCTTTAGAGTTCGGGGGACGCTACACTCCCAACCTCAAGGCAACAGAGATTCTGTTGTATGACGGTTTATGTGCAAAAAGCGCAACAAGCCCGAATGGCCTTGATTTACGTGCATTCATTAAGCCACTGCATCGCTTTATGCCAGCTGGATTTTACTATAAAACTTTTATCAAGCAAAAAGTCTGGGCTAAAGTAGAAAACAGTATTCGGGCACTCTCGGGATTTTCCGAATCTCCAACTGAAGAGGATGTTGATGTCTACGAGCATATTCATCATCACGCTGAAGTGTTAATTATCGGAGCCGGTGTTGCAGGAATTTCTGCCGCCATGGAGGTATTAAATAATTCAGAAAATGAAAGAGTGATTTTGGTTGATGAACGTCCAAGGCTTGGTGGTGAGATTATTAGCGAGTTGTGCTCTGACAATTCAGCCAAAGAGTGGCTTAAAAGTAGCGTTGCAGATTTAAATGTTTTTAGAAAAGAGCATTCAGATCGCTTTACAGTGCTTTGTAACTCAACTGCTTATGCTTGGCATGATCAAAACTTTGTAGAGGTTCTTGAAACAATCACAACTGCTCAATCTCTTGCAGATAGAAAAATCCAGACGCCAAGAAAAATCAATCATAAGGTTAGGGTAAAAGAAGTTATTTTGGCAACCGGCGCTCACGAACGACCAATGCTCTTCGAGGCTAACGATTTGAGCAATATTATGCTCAGTCAATCGGTAAGGCGCTATCTGAATGAGTTTGGCGTTATTTCCGGAAATAATCCAATTATCTACGGTAATAATGACACTATCTATCAAACAGCCAAAGACCTAATTACAAATGATATAAGTTGCATGGTTATTGATGTGAGACCTGATGGCGCCAATAATCCTTTTGCAGAAGAGCTAAAAAACAGCGGTATTAAGATTTTTCAAGGTTACGCGGTTGTTAAAGCGCACGGCTCTAACAGGGTAAAGAGTGTCGACATTGCCCCTGCAATATATAAAAACTCAGATTGGGAGGTTGGTAACGAAATAGAGTCTCTGAACTGCGATTTATTGGCAAGTTCTGGTGGCTTTAACCCTGTGGTTCACCTCAATTGCCATAGCGGATCAAAAACATATTTCAATGAAGATTCTCAGTCATTCCTAACTGGAGACCTGCCTAGCAATAGGCAAGTTTGTGGTGCAGTAGACGGTACTAGCGATTGGCAGGATGCGATTGTTGATGGTAGAAATAAAGCAAAACTAACATTACAATCTTTAGGTATTAATAAAAATCCTAAGATTGAAAAATTAAGCGAAAACCATAATAACCCTTATCGTGTAAGTCCGTTCTTTACACCTACATCGATCATTAATCGTCCTAAAGTTTTTCTTGATCTGCAAAATGATGTAACAACAACGGATGTTGCTATATCTATTAGAGAGGGCTACCGCTCAATTGAACATATCAAGCGCTATACGGCAATGGGTTTTGGTACTGACCAAGGCAAAACCGGTAATATCAATGGTATTGCGGTTGCAGCAAAACTCCTAGGTAAGCCTATGTCTGAAGTCGGAACTACAACTTTCCGTCCTGCATATAGTGGCGTTGATTTTGGTGCTCTAGCCGGTCGAGAAAATGGCGCTTATTTTGATCCTCAACGCTTTACAACTATTCACGACTCACATGTTGCAAATGGGGCCGAGTTTGAAGTAGTTGGCCAGTGGTACCGCCCTTGGTACTATCCAAAATCTGGCGAAGATATCCATCAGGCAGTACACAGAGAATGTCTTGCTGCAAGAACATCGCTCGGTATGATGGACGCTTCCACTCTTGGCAAGATTGATGTTCAGGGGCCTGACGCTAGAGAGTTTTTATCAAGAGTATATACCAATGCATGGATGAAGCTTGCGCCTGGGAGTTGCCGCTATGGATTGATGTGTGACGAAAAAGGCATGATTGCAGATGATGGTGTTTCTTCTTGTATTAATGACAACCACTTTATCATGACAACTACAACTGGCGGAGCTGCAAGTGTCTACTCTGCCTTGGAGATGTGGCTTCAGACCGAATGGAGTGATTTAGATGTCCATCTTAATAGCATCACCGACCAATTCTCGACGGTTGCAATTGTCGGCCCTAGTGCTCGTCAACTAATGAAGGTACTTTGCCAAGACGTTGAGTTTGATCGCGAAAAATTCAAATTCATGCAGTGGCGTCAAGGAACCGTTTGTGGCGTTGATGCGCGTATCATGCGCATCAGTTTCTCGGGAGAGTTAGCCTACGAGATTAATGTAGAGGCTAATTATGGTCGCTATATCTGGGATCAAGTGCAGGCGCTTGGGAAAAGGTGGAATATTACGCCTTATGGTACGGAATCTATGCATGTTCTGAGAGCCGAGAAAGGTTTTATTATTGTAGGTCAAGATACAGACGGATCGATGACACCGATGGATGTAAATATGAGCTGGATATTGGCCAAGGATAAACCCTTTTCCTATGTCGGTCGCCGGTCTTTTACGATTGAAGCATTGGTCAAAGATGATAGACTCCAGTTGGTTGGGCTTTTGACTAAGGATGCTGCGGTTGTAATACCGGAAGGCTCGCATATCGTTGACGACAAGAGGAGTTCAATCGGTTATGTCACTTCAAGTTATTTTAGTCCAATATTAAGGAGATCCATTGCGTTGGCACAATTGCAGAATGGCCTGAATAAATTAGGCGATACCGTGATTGTGAAAATTGTCCAAAAAAGACAAGGATTGAAAGAAATCCCGTGCGATGTTTCGAGTAGTGTTTTCTATGATCCCAATGGTGAAAAGGTGGATGGCAATGAATAATTTGAAAACAAGCTTTCAGCTAATTTTTGCATCGACATTTGAATCTTTAACGGATGACGATGGCTACCTGATTAACCAAAAAGACCTGTCATGCTATGAGCTAAATGACAAGGCGATAGCTATATTGCGTACATCTAAAGACGAAAAAGAAAGCAACAGAATTACGTTAAACGAATTTGGCCTTGAATTGCCGAAACCACTTTCAATCACCAGGGGTAATGATAATTTAAGTTGTTTATGGATAAGTCCAGACGAGTTTTGGATTGTTCACTCTCAATTCCAAAGGGACCTATTGTGGAAGAGGAAAAACAGCTTGCCTGATGTTATGTCGCTAGTTGACAATAGTGCAGCGTATGGCACTTTGATATTTAAAGGAGGCAAGACAAACGAGTTACTTTCGCGCTGGATGAGCTATGACTTGAATGCAAAATTAACAATAGGGAAGGTTGTCTCTACAACCTTTGGCAAAGCACCAGTGATAGTCTATCAAGAGGAAAAGAATGAATTAACAATGCTTGTTAGGCACTCATTCTCTCACTATGTTGCGGCTTTACTTGTGGATAGTGTAAAACGTCTCTAAGCTTTCTTACTTTTAGGAGTCGATTTATGGATAAGGTCAACTTCAGAAAAATGGAAAATGGTACCGCAGAGGACTACGCCTTTCTAGATAAGCTCGAGGATAAGTTTAAGTCAGACTTACCTAATCGATTAATTGAGGCGCTTAAAGGTCTTCAAAACTCAATCTCAGGTTATCAAATCAATCGCCTTGACCATTCTCTTCAAGGTGCTACTAGGGCTCTTCGTGCGGGCGAAGATACGGAGATGATTATGGCAGTCCTTTTTCATGATATTGGAGATAGTCTTGCACCTTATTCACACTCAGAAATGGCCGCTGCCCTTTTGAGACCTTTTGTATCTGTAAAGATTTACTGGATTGTCAAACATCATGGAGTTTTTCAAATGTATTACTATGCGCATCATTGCGGGGGAGATAGAAATGCACGTGAAAGGTTTATCGATAGTCCTTGGTACGAGGACACAATTCATTTCTGCCATAACTATGATCAAAACTGTTTTGATTCCGACTATGATTCAAAGCCATTAGAGTTTTTTATCCCCATGATTAGGGATTTTTTTGCCAAACCAAGAGCTGATGACGAGGAAGAATTAGCGAGATATGGAAAAGGAGCTTGATTTTTTTATGACAACTGATTGAGCTAGATGCGTGACATTTTCTACTCCCTTGTTAAGCTTATGGTAAGATTGCTGTCAATCTTCTAGAATCAACTTAGTTTTTCTTTTGAGCGTCTTATTCCGACAACTTTCAGTTCGCCAGATCCACTTGTTAATTTTTTTGGCAGTAGGCGTCATTATTGGATATGCAGCTTATAGTATAAAAATTCTTGGTCTAGAGGCATGCCCATTATGCATTACCCAACAATTTCTTTATTGTGTTGTCGGTTTAACTACATTTATTGCATATTTTCACAATCCTAAACCGTATATTTATAAGATTTATTCTGGGGTCATCCTTGTTGCATCTGCTTTTGGTTCCTGGGTTGCAGGTCGTCAGGTATGGTTGCAAGGTCTTCCGGAAGATCAGGTGCCGCTTTGCGGCCCCCCTTTAGAGTATATTTTGGAAGTTTTTCCATTTGCGGATGTATTAAATGCTTTATTTATGGGAGACGGGAATTGTGCTGAAATATCTTGGCAATTTTTAGGACTGAGCATGGCAGGCTGGTCTTTGATTTTTTTTGTTTTGTTTATGTTATTGAGTGTTTTAGTGATTTTCAGGACCTATTCTGCTGATTGTTAATATGGATTGATCTCCATCTCTTTTAAGGTCAAAACTTCTATGGTAAGATTATGCTTGTTTTATTATTATTTTTTATAATAACGCATGTCCAAATTTAAAACTACAGTTACGGAATTACTGGAATCTGCTGACATCAGAATTAATGGACAAAGGCCATACGACATTCAAGTTCATAATGATGACTTTTATGCGCGTGTTCTCAGTGGCGGCACTTTGGCTTTTGGCGAGAGTTATATGGATGGTTGGTGGGATTGTGATGCATTAGACCAGTTGGCTGTCAGGTTGCTTAGTGCCCATCTGGATAAAAAAGTCAAAGCCACTAATCCTTCAGTGCTATTGACTTTTCTGAGTGCATATTTGTTTAACACCCAGAGTAAGGGCAGGGCTTATATAGTTGGTGAAAAGCATTACGATATGGGTAACAATCTTTTTTCTTTGATGCTTGACAAGAGAATGAACTATTCTTGTGCTTATTGGAGGCATGCCAAAGATTTAGATCAGGCACAAGTCGACAAAATGGATTTGATTTGCCGAAAAATGCATTTAAAGCCTGGAATGAAAGTTCTAGAAATTGGTTGTGGTTGGGGTGGCTTCGCTAAGTATACAGCTGAAAACTACGAGGTAAATGTTTACGGCATAACTATCTCAAAAGAGCAGGAACAATATGCCAAGGAATCTTGCAAAGGTTTAGACGTTAGCTTTGAACTGAAGGATTATCGAGAACTAAATACTCAATACGATCGTATTATTTCAATTGGGATGTTTGAACATGTGGGCTATAAGAATTATAAAACCTACATGAAAGTAGCTCATCGATGCTTAAAGGACGATGGATTGTTTTTGCTGCATACGATTGGCAGGAATAGTTCAGTTCAAGCAACCGATTCATGGATAAATAAATACATATTTCCAAATGGTATGACACCATCTGCAAATCAGATTAGTGCAGCAATTGAGGATCTTTTTGTCATAGAAGATTGGCATAGTTTTGGGCAAGACTACGATAAAACATTGATGGCTTGGCATGAAAACTTTCAAAATAATCTAAGCAAACTGAAAGACTCATATGACGAAAGATTCCAACGTATGTGGCAGTATTATTTGTTAATGTGTGCTGGCAGTTTTCGTGCAAGGCGCAATCAACTATGGCAATTAGTTTTGACGAAGAATGGTATCCGTGGAGGCTATGAATATCAAAATAATTCTAGATTTAATCAGCTAATTTAGGTTTAAAAAACTTATCATGCCAGTTTTTGAAGTCTTTATTAAGGAAAAAGTATGGCACTGAAATTTGTCAGTTATAAGGCCTGCCCTTTTGTACAAAGAGTAGCAATCACACTACAATATAAAGATGTTGATTATGATATAGAGTATATCGATTTAGGTAATCCGCCTGATTGGTTTTTGTCTATATCACCACTAAAAAAAGTACCCATAATGATTGTTGATGACACGGTGATTTTTGAATCAGTTGTAATCAATGAATACATTGATGAAGCGTACCCGCCAACACTCCAACCAAAAGATTTACTGTTGAAGGCAATAAATAGGAGCTGGGTTGAATTCTCTAACAATATTAGCTTGTACACTTTTCAGTTAACCATTAAAGAGGGAAAAATCGACTTTGAGAGCACATTAGAGGAGTTGCTCGATGATTTTGATCGAGTTGAAGAGTATCTATGGGCTGAACCATTCTTCAACGGTAAACAGTTTTCTTTGGTGGACGCAAGTTATGCGCCTATATTTCAAAGGTTGAACTATTTAGAGCAAATTTATAAGCCCATTATTGAAAAAGATCGTTACCCAAGACTAACAAATTGGAAGGACAATCTTTTGTCATTAAAGGCAGTGAAGGAATCAACCGTCGCAGAAATCCAAAATTTATATTATCAACTTTTATGGACGAGGCAAGGCTATATTTCAAACTATTTGAGTGAAAAAGAATATGGTAAGAGACCAACAAAAAAACTTTACTAAGTTATCATTAATAATAAATTGCACTTGCCTTTAACTAGGTAAATAAGCCGTCCAGCATTGCTACTGCATTGCAACCGGCATTAAACGCTAAACTTTGATTTTCAAAGGTAACACCACCGATTCCCACGATTGGTATATTTATTCGTTTTTTCGCACTCTTGATTACTGACAATTTGCAATGTTTGGCATTTGGCTTAGTTGTTGAAGGAAATAAGGCGCCAAAGGCGACATAGCTAGCCCCTGATCTTTCTGCTTCAAGGGCCAAGCCTATTTCGTTGTAGCATGAGACGCCGATTATTGCCTGTTTACCTAGTTTATATCTAGCTTCGGTAGCTGATTTATCACGTTGTCCAAGATGAACTCCATGCGCACCAACTTTTTCACAAAGGTTGATATCATCGTTAACAATAAATAAAGTATTATGTGTTAAGCATAGTTCACGTAACTGTTGCGCTTCATCTAGTTTTAGTTGGTAGTCTTGAGTTTTATGTCGGTATTGGAGAATTTTGACTTGATGTGCGGTAATGATATTTTCAATGAATTCTATATCTAATTTTTTATTCGGCGTGATTCCGTATAACCCCTGTATTCTTTGATCCAGAGTAATGGCCATTTTTCAGTCTAGGATAACCCAATCAGTCATAACTTTTATTATAGTCTTGGTTATAGCGTTGTGGTTATTTAGAGATAACATTGTTGCCATTTATCCCTTTCAAAAAGATAACAAACAGCTCGAGATTATTAAGGACGAAGACATAACTTCATATCTTGAAAAGATAGATGGCTTTTCCCTTAAAGAGTATTCAAATGAGGATCTGTTGTTGCATTATATTAAAGCTGAAACTTATTATAACTTTAAAGATTCCCCGGTCCTTTTATTAAACCTTAAAGTTACACAATACGATGAAACAGGCCAGGAGAACCATATATTGAAATCAAATCGAGCCAATATACTTGATTCAGGCGAGATTTTATTTAGTGGTGAAGTAAACATTCTTTCCAGGGGTGTCTATCATGAAATAGAAACAGAGTCATTGGTTGTGGATTCCAAAACAAAACAAATTAGCAGCGATAAAGACGTAATTTATTCTGGTGAGAATGCAAAAATTTTTGCACAAGGAATGTGGATAAATAATGCCGCCGAGACTATGCTGCTTGAAGGTGATATCCGTATTGAACAAGAATCTGGACCGATAATTAATACTAAAGATTTGAATATTAATCTGGCTGACGGTGAAAAGCGCTACCAGACGAAAGAAAAATCAACCTATCTATCTAAGGATAATACAATTCATTCAGAACAAGGTATGGATCTAGATATGAAAGCAAATTTAACAAGGCTACTTGGCAAAGTTGAGATTCTACAAAAATCAGGCACCAAAATACTGAGCCATGACCTCGTTGTGGATCAATCTCATGATGGTGAGGTATATAGATCAAACAAGCCAACCAATTATCAGTCAGAAACCCTTAATATAAAGTCGCAAGGCATGTATTATAATGCTGTATCACAAAAAATTGAACTTATGGGCGGAGTCGTAGGTCGTTATGAATAAAATATTTATATTGTTGTCACTTTTGTCTTCTTTGGCTTTTGCAATGCCAGAGGATAGGGATAAACCAATTGAGATTGAAGCGATGTCCGTTGTTGTTGATGAAAGTACAGGTTTTAATCAGTTTATGGGTGATGCTGTAGTAACTCAGGGGTCACTAGTTTTGTCAGCAGAGCTTATTGAAGTCCAATCTAGCGATGAAGAAGTTGAAAGTATGGTCGCCAAAGGCAGCCAGCAAAAACCAGCAAAATATATTCAAAGTCAACCTGATCAAGCACGCTTTATTGAAGCCACAGCAGTTGAAATAACCTATGATGTAGTCAAAGGAATAGTTTTCTTATTAGGGGATGCGCATCTTGTTCAAGGGTTTGATTCATTTAGCGGCGAAACCCTTGAGTATGATATTGATAATGACAAAGTACTTGTTAAAGGTTCAGAGGATGGTGTCAAACGTGTTAAGTTTAAAATAACTCTCTAGTTTATTGTGGCTTACTTTATCAAGGCACTTGTTAGTGGTAGAGTACAGGGCGTTTGTTTTCGAGATGCTACCAAGAAAAAAGCTATTGAATTAGGTGTTAATGGTTGGGTTAAAAATACTCCGCAAGGTAGCGTAAACGTTGTAGCAGAAGGTACAGAAGAGCAACTCTCATTATTTATTGATTGGCTCTATATTGGCCCTAACTATGCAAAAGTAGAAGACGTAGAAGTTGAATGGTTAAAATCTAAAGGGCTGCATGAATTTTTTTCCGTACGTTACTAGATACGTTTGCCCAGATAGTTAGACTAACTCCTCAAAGCGTTCACAATCCTATCACTAACATCATTAAGTGATCCAACGCCACTGATTGCGATGAATTTTGATGAGGAGATATATTCTTCATTGTCGTCACTATAGTAATCAACTAATGGCTGCGTTTGCTCATGATAAATTCCCAAACGTTCACGGACAATATCTTCATAGTCATCTGCCCGATGAATTAAATCTTCACCAGTCTGATCATCTTTTCCAGGAACAGCTGGTGGATTAAATGAAATATGATAGGTCCTACCAGAAGCTAGATGGATTCTACGTCCTGATATTCTGGCGACGATATCTTCGTCAGGTACCTGAATTTCAATCACGCAGTCTATCCTTACGTCTTCTGTTTTTAGCGCATCAGCTTGAACTATAGTGCGAGGAAAACCATCTAGAATGAAGCCATTTACACAGTCTGAAGCATTGATTCGCTCCTTTACCAAACCAATAATAATTTCATCAGAGACAAGTTCGCCTGAATCCATTACTTTTTTTGCCTCAATACCCAAAGGAGATTCTTTTTTTACTGCTGAACGCAACATATCTCCAGTTGAAATTTGAGGAATACTGAACTTTTCACAAATATGGCTAGCCTGCGTGCCTTTGCCAGCTCCCGGAGGTCCTAATAAAATAATGTTCATAATAAGTATTTTCTATTTCTTATATTTTAAATGGCGGCAATTTTTTTTCAGCTTTGGATTTTTTTAAAACCACATAATCAGGAAGACCACCATTATAGGGTGGATAGTTTTCACCTTCAATAAGAGGCAATAGATAATCACGACATTTTTTCGTTATATGAAAACCATCTTTTGAAATATAGTCTTCAGGCATCATTTTTTCGACATTAGCAATATCCTTTAATTCTCCAAAACCTATCTCCCATTTATAAGGTTTATTGGAGATACGAATAATTGCTGGCATTACTGAATTTTTGCCAGCTAAAGCCATTTCAACTGCTGCCTGACCAAGTGCATAAGCTTGTTTAACATCAGAACTTGACGCTAAATGGCGTGCAGCACGCTGTAAATAATCAGCCACTGCCCAATGAAATTTGTAGCCAAGAGACTCTTTAATTAGATTTGCTACGATAGGAGCAGCGCCACCTAATTGTGCGTGTCCAAAGTCATCCCGAGTTCCTTGTTCTGCTAAGAATCTACCATCTGGCCATTTTGTTCCTTCAGAGACGACAATAGTACAATATCCAAAATCTTTAACATTGTTGTCGACTTTCTCAAGGAATGCTTTTTCATTAAAATCAACTTCAGGAAAAAGAATTACAACAGGTATTGAATCATCAACCAGTCCTCCAGCTGCAGCAATCCAGCCAGCATGTCTACCCATGACTTCAAGCACAAAAACCTTTGTTGATGTGGCAGCCATCGACGACACATCAAAGCTCGCTTCTAGGGTTGAAACTGCAATATATTTCGCTACTGAGCCAAAACCAGGGCAGTTATCAGTTACAGGCAGGTCATTATCAACAGTTTTAGGAATTTGAATGGCTTGTATCGGGTAATCCATGCTTTCAGAGAGCTGAGAAACCTTTAAACAGGTATCTGCCGAATCTCCACCACCATTGTAGAAGAAATAACCGATATTGTGAGCTTTAAATACTTCTATCAAGCGTTCATATTCAGCTTTATTTTCTTCCAGCGATTTCATTTTGTAACGACAAGAACCGAAACCGCCAGAGGGGGTGTGATTAAGTGCCGTGATATCGTCTTCTGACTCTAATGAAGTGTCAATTAAGTTTTCTGTAAGCGCACCAATAATGCCATTTTCACCAGCATAAACTTTGCCAATTTGACCTGGATATTTGCGTGCTGTTTCGATGACACCACAAGCGGAAGCATTGATAACTGCGGTGACACCGCCAGACTGAGCATAAAAAGCGTTTTTCATAAGTATCTTATTTTTTGAAGTTAATAATTAAGAACACAGATTAATGATTTAGACAACAAAACCTGTTATCCCTAATAGAAAGTAAGTATATCAGTTGGACATAAATTAACTGCCAATTTTACTAAAGTATAGTTTAATCATTTTAAAGATACAAAATAGCAAATTAGTTACTATCAATAGGCATTACTTGAGAAAAGTTTTCTATATTTATAAACCCTGACACTTCTTTGGCATCTAATTTAGAGCTTGGTTTACTTATTGCAATAATTTGCCCAATATTAAATTTGCGAGCGGCATGTAAAACATCCTGTGAATCATCAAAAAAGATTGTACGTTCTTTTTTTAGGCCAATATTTCGTGTTAATTCATGCCAAAAGTGTTGTTCTTGCTTCGCAACACCAAAGTCATGGGAAGAAATAATGCCGTCAAAGTAATGTTCAATTTTTGTAGCTTGCATTTTTAGTGTTATAGTTTTACGATGAGCATTTGTCACAAGATAGATTTTTTTGTTTTTCAACTTTACTTGTGTAAGAAATTTATCCACATTGGGGTGCGCCCGAATGAGATGAGAGACATTACGCTTAAGTTGAACAATATCTAGATCTAATTTATTTTCCCAGAAGTCAAGACAGTACCAGTTTAGTGTCCCTATTTCTGCATTGAGCATTTTTAGCAAGATATCCTTCGCATCTTCAATTCTGACCTTGTGTTTTTCTGAATAAATAATTGGCAGGTATTCTAACCAAAAATGAAGATCGAAATTCAAATCTAATAGTGTTCCATCCAAATCAAGCAGAATGTCATCTATTTGGGTCCAGTCAATAAAGTTTCTTGAACTATTTTCTGCGCCAGGTTGTGCCATTTTCATTATCTTCCAAAACAACATCTAAGGTTAAAAGCTCGTCCCTTATCTGGTCCGATATTGAGAAATCTTTTGCAGCTCTTGCTTCATTCCTTTTGTTTATCTTCTGTTCAATTTCTGCATCTGAAATTGATATCCCTTGCTTGAAATAATCTTCGGTACTGTACTGCAAAATTCCGAGATAGTCGCCCAACTTTCTCAATAATTGTGACAATGCGCTAGCTTGTTCTGGATCTTTATCGCGTTCAGTATTGATGTGTTTAGCAATCTCAAACAATATGCTTAGAGCAATAGGTGTGTTAAAGTCATCATCGAGTGCTGTATTAAAACGTTTTTCATAATCAAAGCGTTTGGAGATATCATTCATTGCAACTTCACTAGCAGATAAATCCCTTGTTGCTGTATATAAACGCTTCAATGCAGATTTAGCGCTATTGAGATTTTCATCACTAAAATTTAATGGCGATCGATAATGACTACTTATAAGAAAGTAGCGTAAGGTTTCGCCGTCATATCGCTTCATTACATCTCTGATTGTGAAGAAATTTTTCAATGATTTACTCATTTTTTCGTCATTTATATTAACAAAACCGACATGCATCCATGTATTCACAAATGAACAATTGTTAGCACCTTCGGATTGCGCTATTTCATTTTCATGATGAGGGAAAGTCAAATCCATACCGCCACCGTGAATATCAAAATGATTGCCAAGATGATGGGTTGACATTGCAGAACACTCTATATGCCAACCCGGCCTGCCTTCTCCCCATGGCGATGACCATTTGGGTTCATCTGGTTTTGCCATTTTCCATAATACAAAATCAAGCGGATCTCGCTTGTCACTTTCTACATCAACACGGATTCCAGCTTCAAGTTCGTCAAGGTTTTTCCCTGAAAGTTTTCCATAATTCTTAAAATTCCTAATCGAATAATAGACATCACCGTTTTCCCCTTGGTAGGCTAAACCTTTTTCTGTCAGCGACTCAATCATATAATACATTTGGTCAATTGAATCAGTGGCACGGGGTTCAACATCGGGCTTGAGGATGTTTAGCGCTCTCTCGTCCTTGTGCATTGCATCAATAAAACGGTTTGTTAATGAATAGATGTCTTCTTGATTTTCAATGGAACGATTAATTATCTTGTCATCAATGTCAGTGATATTTCTTACATACTTGACTTCAGGAAAATTACGCCTCATATGCCTCGTTATAACATCAAACATAACCAAAACTCTCGCATGCCCCATATGGCAATAGTCGTAAACTGTCATGCCGCAAACATAAACGCCGACATTATTAGGGTTAATTGGTTTAAATACCTCTTTCTTATTAGTTAAGGTGTTATAAATTTTAAGCATAGCGATATTTTATACAGGTTTTTCTTAAAGAATAGTAATACAGGTGGTAAAGGGTTAAAGGTTTACAATTACTAAGGTTTATTGGCTTTCAGGTTGATGCAAAAAATTGTATAATTTGCAGGTATTAGATATCCAAATAGGAGCAAACTATGGGCGTATTAGTAACACAACAAGCACCAGACTTTACAGCCACTGCTGTGCTAGCGGATGGAGAGATTGTAGAGGATTTTCAACTATCCAAATTTAAAGGTAAAAAGATTGTGTTGTTCTTTTACCCTTTAGATTTTACATTTGTTTGTCCATCAGAAATATTGGCCCACCATCACAGAGTGTCAGCTTTTGCCGAACGCGGTGTCCAATTAGTTGGTGTTTCAATTGACTCAAGATATACTCATAACGCATGGCGTAATACGGCTACCAACGACGGCGGTATTGGTTCAATTGATTTTCCATTAGTTTCTGATATGGACCACGCAATTATGGAAGCTTATGGCGTTGTTCACCCCGATGGTATAGCTCTAAGAGCATCTTTCTTAATTGATGAGAATTTTAATGTTCGCCATCAGGTGGTTAATGATTTGCCATTAGGTAGAAATGTCGATGAGATGTTGCGCATGGTTGATGCGCTTGATTTCCATACAAGTCACGGTGAAGTTTGCCCGGCTGGTTGGAATAAAGGTGACGAAGGCATGAAGGACACACCTGCTGGTGTTGCAGAGTATCTATCAAAAAATGCTGATAACCTCTAATCAGACAATTTAATATACTAAAGGGGGAGTTTTGACTCCCCTTTTTTGTTAATGGAATAGCAAATTGAAAAAATACGAATGCATGATGTGCGGATGGATTTATGATGAAGCTTTAGGTAATCCTGAAGAAGGTATTGCGTCAGGTACAGCTTGGGAGGATGTTCCAGAAGACTGGACCTGTCCTGTCTGTGGTACAAGTAAAGAAGACTTTGAGATGGTGGAAATTTAACCACAACAAATCTAAACTCAAATTCAGATGGGCTTATGTGTCTGCCAGAGTAAAATAATCATTTTTTGTATTAAGCTCGTAAAAACAGATGTCAAAGGTATTAATTCTGCCAGGAGATGGCATAGGGAAAGAAATAGTTGCCCAAGCGGTTAAAGTAATTGACTTGTTAAATACCAATCACGGGATGGGCATGAATCTTGTTGAAGGGTTTATTGGTGGAAGCGCCTACGATGAGACAGGTTCACCTCTGCCTGAGGATACTATAGTGGTTGCTAAAGAATGCGACTCCATACTTTTAGGGGCGGTTGGCGGACCGAAATGGGATTCACTAGAATGGGATTTGCGACCTGAAAGAGGTTTACTGGGAATACGTGCTGAGTTGGATCTGTTTTCTAACCTAAGACCAGCAATTCTCTATCCGCAGCTGGCAAATGCTTCAACTCTAAAAAATGAAGTTGTTTCTGGCCTTGATCTAATGATAGTTAGAGAGCTCGTTGGGGGTATTTATTTTGGTCAGCCTCGCGGTGTTGAGATTAAAGATGGAGAGCGATTTGGTGTAAATTCCGCCACCTATTCTGAGTCAGAGATAGCGCGTATTGGTCACTCTGCTTTTCAAATTGCACAAAAAAGAGATAAGCGTGTATGTTCTGTAGATAAGGCGAATGTGCTAGAAGTCTGTGAACTATGGAGAGAAGTTATGGAGGAAGTTTCCAAGGATTATCCTGATGTTGAGCTTTCCCATATGTATGTTGATAACGCTGCAATGCAGCTCGTTAGAGCTCCGAAGCAGTTCGATGTTATGGTAACCAGCAACCTCTTTGGTGATATATTGTCAGATTGTGCTGCCATGCTGACTGGTTCGATTGGAATGCTTCCATCTGCCTCGCTAAACAAAAACAATTATGGTATGTATGAGCCCATTCATGGCTCAGCACCTGATATTGCTGGCAAGGATATCGCTAACCCATTAGCGACAATACTTTCGGTTTCAATGATGCTGCGATATTCACTAAATCAAGCACCACTAGCTGAAAAAATTAATGCTGCAGTTAATGAGGTTCTTGATCAGGGCTATAGAACGAAAGATATATCAGCAGCAGGTGATAGGATAGTTGGCACTGAGGAAATGGGCAATCTAATTGTTGATGCAATCGAGTAGACTTATTTCAAAAAATAGATATTTTAAAGTCGCATAAATTCAATAAGTAGCCCCAAAAGCGATCAATAAAGAACAGCTTCGTTATCTATAGAGCGCCACAAGTACCAGCAGGCTACAGTACGATAAGGCTTCCAACGATCTGAAATAGCGATTACTTGGTCTATTGTTAAAGGAATCTCATCAATGCAGTAAAGTTGATTGATCGCCTTTATGATGCCGAGATCTTTTAGTGGGAATATATCCCTTTCTAGTAAATAGAACATACCAAACATTTCAACCGTCCAAGGTCCTACACCTTTTATTGCGATAAGTTCATCATAAATATTCGAAAATTCTCGGTCATTCCAATAAGACTCGTCATTAATATTATGTGCTTTAAAGTGTTCAGCAATATTCGATATATATTGAGTTTTCTGCTTGGAAAGTCCGCAAGATTTTAGTTTTTCTTTGTTAACCAATAAAATATTATCTGCACTTAATTCCCCTACCAAATCAACTATTTTTTGCCAAACGCTTGCCGCAGCTTTTACTGAAATTTGTTGGCCGACTACTGAACGGATTAAAGTCTCAAGAGGATCGCGACGACCAATTAGCACAGATTCGCCATATTTATTAATGATTTGTGCTAATTTTTTATCATTATTTTGTAAAAAACCAATTGATTCTTGCCAGTAATCAGGTGTTTTCATAAAAAATACGTATAAAAATGAATAAAAATAGTAATAATTAGTAAAAAATAGATAAATTACTCAAAAAAATGCCATTTTTTATTAATTCTTGTTAATAATTAGCAAAAAAACTTAATTTTGTTTATTATTCGAGTCAAATTATTATTTTATCAAATATATGGCATCTATTAATTAAACTGGAATACATCGTCGTATAATCTCGTAAAGTATTGATTACATAACACTCAGAGGAAGTTTTATGAACAAAAAAAGGAATGTTGCTTTTATTGGTCTCGGTACGATGGGCTATCCTATGGCTGGCCATCTATCTATGTCAGGTTTGGCAAATTTGAGAGTCTATAACCGAACTATGGAAAAATCAATCAAATGGGGCAAGGAGTACGATGGCGAGATTTGTTCTTCACTTGAGAAAGCCGTTTTTGATGCAGATGTTGTTATTACTTGCACAGGTAGAGACGAAGATATGATGGAGATTGTCTTTTCTGATAATGGAATTTATTCTCATCTCAAAGAAGGTAGTGTGTTTATTGATCACACTACCACTTCATATAAGTTAGCTAAACACCTTAATCAATCTCTTCAATCTAAAAACGTAACCTTTATTGATGCGCCAGTTAGTGGCGGGGAAGCGGGTGCAATCAATGGAATATTAAGTGTTATGGCTGGTGGAGATCAAACTGAGCTAGAGAGTAATAGTTTGCTAGTTGAATCTTATTCGAAAAATATTAGCTATATGGGAGAGTCAGGCTATGGCCAGTTAGCCAAAATGGTTAATCAGATTTGTATTGCTGGACTATTACAAGGGCTATCAGAAGGATTACTGTTTGCTGAAGCTGAAAATATAGATGTGGATAGCCTACTCGCAGCTATATCTGGTGGTGCCGCGCAATCTTGGCAAATGGTTAACCGCGGCCATACCATGCATCAAAGAGAGTTTGACTTTGGTTTTGCAATTAAGTGGATGGTTAAAGATTTAGGTTATTGTATAGATCAGGCAAAAGATAATGAAACAAACTTAACATTCACCAAGGAGGTGTATGACCGATACGTTAATTTAATGGATAAAGGTCATGCATATAGTGATACCTCAGCTTTGATGTTGTTTGACGAATTAAATAATTAAACTTAAGCAATGACTGCAGGAAAAAAGGTTATGGGATAAAAAAATGATTAATGCTTCTCTTAAGAGAAAAATATTAGAAGGTAAAAACCAGTGCTAAGAATTTGTAATCAGGAAAGCATCAAACCGATGGCATAATGGCGTCTATGCGAAAAAATCCAAAAATAACCAATGTTCATAGTATCGCTCGGAGTCGCGTGTTTAACGTCGAATCTATGGACGTTGAATTTTCAAATGGGGAGACACGCGTTTTTGAACGCTTAAAGCCTGGCGGCAATGGCGCTGTCTTAGTTGTGCCGATGATTGACAAAGACACTGTGTTGATGGTTTATGAATTTTCGGCGGGCACAGAACGTTACGAGTTGGGTCTAACGAAAGGAAAGATAGACAAAGGTGAGACTCCCATCGAAGCGGCCTCAAGAGAGCTCAAAGAGGAGATTGGCTATGGTTCAAATAAACTGACCTTCCTTAAAGCAACCACTCTGGCGCCAGGCTATCAATCTGGTAAAACATATATTATTCTTGCTGAAGACCTATATGAGGAAAGTGCGGAAGGGGACGAGCCTGAGCCACTTGAGATTGTTTCAAAAAAACTCTCAGATATAGAACAGTTGACCTATGATGATGATTTGACCGAAGCAAGAAGCATACTTGCCTTATATATGGTAAGAGAGATAATGAGTAAACGATAAGTGTGATTGAGATTCCCCAATCATTTTGGCTTGATCAGCATGACACACCATTCCCTGACGTAGGTTTAGCGTTAAAAAACCCAAACGGCCTTATAGGAATCGGTGGAGATTTGTCTACTAAAAGATTGCTCAAAGCATATTCACAAGGGATTTTCCCTTGGTACAGTGATGGGGAACCAATCTTATGGTATTCGCCTGACCCAAGAATGGTTATAACCCCTGAGGTATTTCATCTATCAAAAAGTCTAAAAAAAGTCATACTCTCAAAAAGGTTTGATGTCAGAGTGAACAAAGCTTTTGTTGATGTTATCACTAACTGTCAAACAGTCAATAGGTATGGACAGTCTGGCACCTGGATAGGTGACGACATGATGAGATCATATTGCGAGCTCCATGATTATGGCTATGCTCATTCATATGAGGTTTATGAAAAAGACAAGCTTGTAGGGGGGTTGTACGGTGTAGCTTTGGGTCAAGTCTTTTTTGGCGAGTCAATGTTTTCATTGGTCAGCAATGCTTCGAAAGTGGCATTTGCATATTTATTACAAAAGAGTCACTATAGATTGGTAGATTGTCAAGTAGAAAATCCTCATTTAGAAAGCCTAGGGGCGTTTAAATTGGCTAGAGATTTGTTTATACAACAGCTTAAAACCTTTGTGTAAAATAGCGCTATTACACCAAAGTAAGTGAGGCAATATGAAAAACCTATTGAAATTAGCAATGATTGTATCATTTGCGATTACTTTGAGTGCGTGCGGAAGAATGGGAGATTTAGTGCCTGTCACAGAGACAGAAAATGAATCTGAAACCGCAATTTCAAGTACCGACTAATTCGAGCTCATTGAATATTTTTTCTTTTCAAAACAATGCTTTGTATGCTGAGTCTGTTCCTGTAATGGACTTGATGGCTCAGTACGGCTCACCACTTTATGTATATTCCCGGACTGAAATAGAGCGGAATTGGCAGCAATTCGATAGAGCCTTTGGAGAACACCCGCATCTTATCTGTTACGCTGTCAAAGCTAACTCCAACATTGCGGTACTTAATGTGTTAGCAAAACTAGGCTCCGGTTTTGATATTGTCTCAATTGGTGAACTAGAAAGAGTAATCGCTGCTGGAGGCATACCTAGTCGATGTGTTTTTTCTGGAGTTGCCAAGTCAAAAGCAGAAATTCAAAAAGCACTAGAAATTGGTGTTTATTGCTTTAATGTAGAGTCTGAGGGAGAATTAGAACGTATTCAGTCTGTCGCTCAAGCGGCAGGTGTTGTGGCGTCGATTTCGATTCGTGTCAATCCTGATGTTGACGCTAAGACGCACCCCTATATTTCGACAGGCTTAAAAGAGAACAAGTTTGGCGTTGACGTTGATACCGCTTTATCTTTATATCACAAGGCTGACCAATCGGAATACCTTAAAATTTGTGGCTTAGATTATCATATTGGATCCCAAATTACTGATGTTTTGCCATTCATTGAGGCGCTGGATAAAACGCTAGAATTAATCTCAAAGCTTCAATCTGAAGGCGTCAAAGTATCTCACCTTGACCTAGGCGGAGGCATAGGTATTTCTTACAAAGATGAACAAACAATAAATATTAGTGATTATATTCAATCGATATTAAGCAGAGCTGGTGATTTGAAAATATTACTAGAGCCAGGCAGGGCAATTGTTGGGAATGCTGGAATCTTTGTTACTCAGGTAGAGTATCTTAAGCGAAACAGCATTAAATCATTTGCCATTGTTGATGGAGCGATGAATGATTTGATGCGTCCATCTCTTTACGGCGCATATCATAAAGCCGTAGTTGTTAAAGAAAGTCCTGATGGTATTAATGACACTTGGGATTTGGTTGGTCCAGTTTGTGAAACTGGAGACTTCTTAGCAAAAGATAGAGAACTAAAACTCAATCAAGGAGATTACATTGCAATGATGTCTGCGGGCGCCTATGGTTTTGTTTTAAGCTCTAATTACAATACGCGGCCACGTGTAGCTGAAGTCATGGTGGCTGGGAATAGACATGCCTTGGTACGCAGACGTGAAGAGGCTAAATCCTTGTTTGAAAATGAGTTTTTCCTAGATGAAGAGACTAACTAACAATCAAAAAAAATACCTAAGAACACTCGCACACGATCTAAACCCTGTCGTGATGATTGGACAACACGGTCTAAGTGAGGCAGTTTTGTCTGAACTTGACTCCACAATGAAAAAGCACGAGCTACTTAAAATAAAGATTAGAGTCGATGATCGCAATAAAAAAAAGGAAATAGAAAATAAAATAATTGAATTCTCAGAAGCTTTTTTAGTTCAAATTATTGGCAGTGTATTAGTAATTTATCGTCCTTTTGAAGAAAATCCAATGATTATTTTGCCGAGGAAATGATTCTTCTATATTATTGTTATTCCATTCATAACTAACTTTAATAATGAAAATTGCAATTAGTGCAGCAGAAACATCAGGGGATATGATTGGCGCAACACTAGTTAAATCATTGATTGACTTGAATCCCGATTGCCAAATAGAAGGATTGGCAGGTGAGATGATGAGTAATGCGGGCTGCCATAGATTATGGAATATGGATCATGCTAATGTAATGGGCTTTAGTGAAGTATTAAAGAAGCTTCCCTCGCTATTAAAGTTAAGAAGTTCAATTGTCACACACTTTACCAAATCAAGGCCAGATGTTTTTATTGGTGTAGATTCTCCAGATTTTAATTTTAAAATTGAACGAAAGCTTAAACAAAATGGCATAAAAACTGTTCACTTTATCAGTCCATCAGTGTGGGCATGGCGCTCGAATCGAATTACTAAAATTAAAGCTTCAGCAGACTTAATGCTGTGTCTTTTCCCATTTGAAATGGATTTTTATAAGAAACATGGTCAAAAAGCTCTATTTGTTGGCCATCCATTGGCTGAAATTTTAGAACCAAGACGACAACATATCCCTGGCAAGAGGGTTTTATTGATGCCTGGTTCACGAGAGGCAGAGATTAAGTCTTTATTGCCTGAAATATTAACTTCAGTGAAGTTGATGAGAGAACAAGATCCTGAATTGATGTTTAGAATATCACTTGCAAATAATGATTTCAAGGATTGGGTCGAGACTCAAATTGGTGAACAAAATATTGATCTCAGTATTGGTGATGCACATGCAAGAATAGCAAGCTCAGATTTGGTTATTGTTGCATCCGGGACTGCGGCGCTTGAAGTAGCTATGATTGGAGTTCCTATGATTGTGATATATAAGATTTCGGGTCCTAGTTATCAGATTGTTAAGCGTCTCTTGAAAACTGATTACGTGTCTTTACCAAATGTTATTTTGGGGAAAGGAATAGTGCCGGAATTGATACAAGATAATGCAAACGCGAAAAATATTGCTTATACTGCTATGCAATTAATTAATTCCAATAATTCGGAGTTAACTGCCGAATTAGGTTTGATTCATAAGCAGCTTAATCAAGGATCTAGTGAATGTTCTGCGAAAGCAATTTTGGAATTTATCAATGAGTAAGATAATAAAACAAATCGTTCATATGGCACTATCAGAGGACATTGGAACTGGAGACTTGTCTTCTGACTTATTGGATAATGAAAGAATAAAGGCGTCAATAATTTGTCGTGAAAAAGCTGTCATTTGTGGTGTTGAATATTCTGATTATTGTTTTACTGAGTTAGACCCCAGTATTGAAATTGATTGGAAAATTAAAGAAGGCGAAGAAGTTATGCCAGACACAATAATTTGTCAATTAATTGGTCGAGCCCAGGCAATAATAAGTACTGAAAGAACCGCACTTAACTTTCTGCAAACTCTAAGTGCAACAGCAACCCAAACAAGATTATTATTCAATTTAATCAAGCATACAAAAACACAATTGTTGGATACTAGGAAAACAATTCCCAACCTTAGACATGCTCAAAAGTATGCCGTTAAATGTGGTGGTGGAACCAACCATCGGATGGGACTTTATGATTGTATTATGCTTAAAGAGAATCATATTATGGCTATTGGTTCTATTGAAAAATCGATAGAATTAGCACAAATAAAACATCCAGAGAAACCTATTATCGTAGAAGTGGAAACTCTTGAGGAACTTCAAAAAACACTAAAAATTGATCGTATTACGAGGGTACTTTGTGATAATTTTTCTATAGCTGAGCTGACAAAAGCTGTATCTAAAGCTAGAGGGGTTTGTCAACTAGAGGCTTCGGGAAATATAGATGAAAATAACATAGTTGGTTATGCAGAAACAGGTGTGGATTATATTTCAATAGGTGCAATTACTAAGCATATTAATGCAATTGATTTATCTCTTCAATTCGATTAAGCAGTGGCGACAAACGTAGGGCTTGTGGTGTCTTCTTTTGTATTGTATTGTAGAGGTTGGCCTTGTAAATCTTCAACCTTACCTCCTGCACCTTCTAAAATACAAACACCAGCAGCAGTATCCCATTCTGAACATCGGCCAAATTTAGGGTAATAGTGATAAATCCCTTCAGCAATCAAACAAAATTTGAGTGCACTTCCTAAGCGAAATGTTTCAAAATTAGTTTTTGATCTAAGATGTTTTTGGAGTTGTTTGTTATTTTGTGAGTATCTGCCAAAGACAATTTTTTCCCAGCGTTTTGGCTTTTTTGTGCAAAGCTTGTGAACAACATTATCAATAAGCTTGATTGATTCTTGTTGAGGTAAACGATAATAGTGAACTTTTTCGAAGGGTGAATAGATAAGACCAAAAACAGGATAGTTTTTTTCAATAAAAGCAATACTAATACAGAATTCTTTTGAACCTTCTATAAAATCTCGAGTACCATCCAAAGGGTCAATGAGCCAATATTTCTGCCAGTTTTTTCGAACTGAAAAAGGAGTTTCTTCAGATTCCTCTGATAATATTGGAATATCCGGTGTTATTTTTTCTAAGACATTTGTAATGAGCTTATGAGAAGTCTTATCTGCTTGTGTTAGTGGCGTACTATCAGATTTAACAATAAAACCCATGTTCTCGTTATGAAGGGATATGATGGTCTCACCAACCATAGAAGTCAGTGATATAAGTTTTGGAAGTAATGTTGAAAACATAGGTTTTATTGTTCTTCTTCTAAACACTTAGTATTGTATTGAACATAACAATTTTATAAGAATTTGAATTTTGATTGTCTATCAATAAAAAACCTAGCGATAAGCTAGGTTTTTTAAAATTTGGTGGGCCTACTTGGACTTGAACCAAGGACCAATCGATTATGAGTCGACTGCTCTAACCAACTGAGCTATAGGCCCGGGGAAGGGGTTATTCCAAAAAGCTTTGTAATTTATGAGCGCGTGACGGATGTCTTAACTTACGTAAAGCTTTCGCTTCAATTTGACGAATTCGTTCGCGTGTAACATCAAATTGACGTCCAACCTCTTCTAGGGTATGGTCTGTACTCATATCTATTCCAAATCGCATTTTCAATACTTTTGCCTCTCTTGGAGAAAGGTTAGCTAAAAGATCACTGGTAGTTTCCTTTAAACTCTCTCTAGTCGTGACCTCCACTGGCGAAGAAAGCTTTTCATCCTCGATAAAGTCACCAATTGTAGAATCTTCATCATCACCAACAGGATTTTCCATGGATAAAGGCTCTTTGGCAATTTTAAGAATTTTATTTATCTTATATTCGGGCAACTCCATTTCAACTGCAAGCTCCTCTGGGGTAGCTTCCCTACCAAATTTTTGTAGGAGTTGTCGGCGAACACGGTTGAGCTTATTGATTGTTTCAATCATATGGACAGGAATTCTAATTGTGCGTGCCTGATCGGCTATTGAACGAGTGATTGCCTGACGAATCCACCATGTTGCATAGGTCGAGAATTTGTAGCCGCGACGATACTCAAACTTATCGACTGCCTTCATTAGGCCAACATTTCCTTCTTGGATAAGATCTAGGAATTGTAAACCACGGTTAGCGTATTTTTTTGCAATTGAGATGACAAGTCTTAGATTGGCTTCAATCATTTGACTTTTTGCTTTTTTGGCCTTGCGGTCGCCTTGTCTATATTTTTTGTTAATTTCTTTTAATTCAGCAGTAGTTATTTGCATCTCTTTTTCTTGCTCTAAGAGACTTTTCTGCGCGTAGTAGATGTCATCTTCGTGTTTCTTGAGTGATTCTATGACAGACTTATCAAGGCTAATTGATTTAAGCCAGTCAAGGTTGGTTTCATTACCAGGAAATGAGTTATAAAAAACTTCTTTTGGCATACCAGCTTCAAGACAAGTATCACGAATTGTTTTCTCTCTTATTTTAACTTCATCAATACGACCACTTACAAGCTCCATCATGGTACTCACTAATTTTGGCGCAAGTCTTAAGTCTGAAATACAAGCCGAGAATTTTTGTCGAGCTTTGATAGTTTTTTCATCAAGATAGCCATTCTTATTATTAGCTTTTGTATAGCTGTTAAAAGCTTTTTGAATTTTTTCAAAACGTTCATACACCTCACCTTCGTCAGGACCTGTATATTCTAGTTCGTCGAAATCTTCTTCCTCTTGATCTCCAATATCTTCTAGATTAGCTAATTTTTCTTCAACAAGAGCTTGCTTTTCCTCAAACTCTTCTGCATCACCCTGATAGCCAATAACGACATCAGTCATTTTACATTTGCCTTCCTCGAGTCTAGTATAAGCTTTAAAGAAGTAAACTGAGATTTCTGGATAAAGGGTAATGGCCTGCATGATTTCAAATACACCTGCCTCAATTTCTTTAGCAATACGGACCTCATCTTGTTGTTCAAGTAGTTCTACAACACCCATTTCGCGCATATACATGCGAACAGGGTCTGTTGTTCTCCCAAACTCAGAATCTAGAGCGGCCAGAGCTGCAATTGCAACTTCTGCAGAGGTTGATTGAGCTTTACCACCTGTCTCCATAACCAACGTGTCTGCATCTGGAGCTTCGTCAGAAACTGCAATATCGAGTTCCTCCAAAATTGTAACAATTGGCTCTACCTGTTCAGGTGTTAATAAATCTTGGGGTAGGATATCGTTAATTTCGGAGTAAGTTAGGTAGCCCTGCTCTTTACCAATTAAGATTAAGTTTTG
Source organism: uncultured Gammaproteobacteria bacterium (assembly GCA_913047325.1). Classification (GTDB taxonomy): domain Bacteria; phylum Pseudomonadota; class Gammaproteobacteria; order PS1; family Pseudothioglobaceae; genus Pseudothioglobus. The sequence goes on along the minus strand of CAJWTP010000001.1, from coordinate 51,608 downwards.
AAGGGCTTCTTTGTGGTCCTTTTTGCTAGATTTCATAATTGAAGTTTTTTACAAAACAAAGAGAGAATTATACATAACTCGACTGGCTGTTTTTATTTTAAATCAGTATCTTAGTGTGGTATTGTGGTTACTTCGAGTCTGCAAAAATTGAACTAATTGACTGCTCATTACTGATTCTTCTTATAACATCTGCAAGTGTTTGAGCAATTGATAATTGTCTAATTTTTGAACATGCTGTTGCTTCGTCATTCAAAGGTATTGTATTAGTGACGACAAGCTCATTCAGAGAAGAATTAGCGATATTTTCTACAGCAGCCCCAGATAGAACTGCGTGTGTAGCGTATGCTACAACCTTGTTTGCACCTTTCTCCTTCAATATATCTGCTGCCTGACAAAGTGTTCCGGCAGTATCAACCATATCATCTATTATGATACAAGTACGACCGGACACATCACCAATTACATTCATCACTTTAACTAAATTAGGTTCCGGACGTCTTTTATCGATAATGGCAAGGTCGGCATCATTAATTCTTTTTGCTGCAGCTCTAGCTCTTGCAACCCCGCCAACATCCGGTGAGACGACGACTATGTCTTTATAGTTGCAAGCTAAAATATCTTGAACCAGAACAGGTTGAGCGTATATATTGTCAATAGGAATATTAAAAAAACCTTGTATTTGGTCGGCATGTAAATCCATCGTTAAAATACGGTTTACACCTGATGTCTCTATCATTTGAGCAACAAGCCTTGCTGTTATTGGTACTCGGGTTAGACGAGACCGTCTATCTTGTCGTGAGTAACCTAGATAAGGGACTACTGCTGTAATTCGACCAGCTGATGAGCGCTTAAGCGCGTCCACCATTATTAGAAGCTCCATAAGTGTCTCGGCTGGTGATGGTCTGCAAGTTGGTTGAATAACAAAGACGTCACAACCACGAACGTTGTCCAATATCTCAACTTGTGATTCGCCATCGCTAAACTTGCCAACAAAGGCTTTGCTCTGGCTAATTTTCAGACTAGCAATAATCTCACTAGACAGATGCGGATTGGCGTTTCCACTAAAAATCTTGATTTTATCTAATGACATTATGTTGAGTCTATGCTATTTGATGCCAATTATACAAAGAAATCATCCTATTAAACATAATAGTTTTTTTGAAATAATTTTCATTGATTAATTATCTTTTTGTTTACATCGTACAATCGGAAAAAATAATACACGAAAAAGAGTGAAAAAATGAGATCGCCTATGATTACAATGAATACAACAGAATTGGCGAGTCCCGACAGGTAAAGCTTAAATAAGGAAATTGCAAAACCAACTTTGCCGATTCCGCCAACAATTACAATACCGTAGTGTTTTAGAGGGTTGTAAGCAACAATTGCGTAACCTATAAAATATACAAGTGTTGTTCCCCAAGTACCTTGATAAATGGCATAAAATAGAGGGTCTGTTAATTCTCTGTCAAAAAAGCCGTTAAAAGTATAGGCGGTGTTGAAATAACCGAAAAATGCACCTATTAAATTCCATAAAGATGCAGTTATAAAAAAGACTTTGAAAAAAGTAAGTTCTTTGCTTTTCATTACTATATAAGTTTTAGTTAAAGGGATAGGAATTTGCTTTCGGCAGAGGTGAGTTATGTCAGTTCATCAATGAATGGTCTTATATCTTCAGGCTCAACTGTCGAGCCAAAGCGTTTGAAAGGCATACCATTACGATCAATTAGAAATTTCGTAAAATTCCATTTGATACTGTCATTTAATTTGCCCTTTAATTCTTTTTTTAAATATTTATAAAGAGGGTGCGCATCTGGGCCATTGACTTCAATCTTTTCAGACAAAGGGAAGGTGACATCATAATTATGGCTACAAAAATCTTGTATTTCTTCTGAAGTCCCTGGCTCTTGTTTGCCAAATTGATTACAAGGAAAGCCAATTATTACAAACCCAGTGTCTTTGTATTCCTGATAAAGCTTCTCTAGTCCTGTGTAATGATAGGTTAGACCACATTTACTTGCTGTATTAACGACTAGAACTACCTTTCCTTTGAGTTTATTAAATGAAATCTCTTCACCATTAAGTTGATTAATATTGAATTGATAAAATTTTTCACTCATGATAGATGCTTAATAAAAATTCATAAATAATATAAATATAGTTTACCCGATAAGGATTTAATGTTTATTTAATAAAGAAGATGGCTGGGATGGCAGGATTTGAACCTGCGCATGACGGGATCAAAACCCGTTGCCTTACCGCTTGGCGACATCCCAATTGTGTGACGGTGATTTATCAATCGCTTGCGCGACAAAACCAAACCATTGTGATGGCAATTCTTCTTTTGCTATCACTGCATCTTTTTTTCTTTCAAAAGCAACAAAAACACAACACCCACTACCTGTCATTTTAGCGTTACCAAGATGGCATTTTGTCGAGTCCAGATAGCTTAAAGCCTCTTTTATATCATTCTCTAAATCGATTGCAGCATCTAAGCAGTCGTTGTGTAGATTTGAAAGTAATGAAAAGTCAGGTATTTTCCTTTGTACGGGCGACATTGTCAATGCTTTGTGAGAGAAAATTTCTTTCGTTGATATCTTTTTATTTATTGAAACAACCAGATAGAAGTGTCTTGGTAAATTCATTGGAGTTAATATGTCTCCAGTTCCTTCAGCCCAAGCACTATATCCATTGATAAATACAGGGACATCTGCTCCTAGAGTTTGTCCAATTTTGAAGATTTCATTTTCAGGTAACTTAAGATTCCATATTTTGTTAAGTGCAATCAATACAGTTGCAGCATTTGAACTACCGCCTCCAAGACCACCACCTGTTGGTATTTTTTTATTGATACCCATATCAATCCCAGCTGCCGTTCCACTGTGTCTTTTTAAGATGTTTGCACTTTGCAATAATAAGTCTTGTTCTGGAGGAATAGATTCATTACCATAAACGCGATTAATTTCGCCATCACTTCTTAAACGAAAAGTAATTTCATCGCCATAATCTAAAAGCTGGAAAATAGTTTGTAAGTTATGGTAGCCATCAGGTCTTTTTGAGGTGATATGCAAAAAAAGATTAATTTTTGCTGGCGCAAGATAAGTTACTTCAGGCATCAATAAAATGTTCTCGATAGTGTTTTAGCTCATTTATAGAATCGTAAACATCAGACAATGCCAAATGCTTCGTTTGTTTGTTTGATGTTGAAATTACTTTTGGCTTCCAACGTATGGCCAGCTCTTTTAATGTTGATACATCAATATGACGGTAATGGAAAAATTTTTCAAGATTTGGCATGTAGTTGTATAGGAATCTTCTATCTTGACAGATTGAATTTCCACACATTGGCGAGACCCCTGGACTCACATACTCTATTAAGAAATCTATAGTCTGTTTTTCAGCCTTTTTTGATGTAATTTTACTTTCTCTAACTCGCTTTACTAGGCCAGATTTAGAGTGTTGATTAGTGTTCCACTCGTCCATATTATTAAGATAATCATCACTCTGATGGATTGCTATAGAGGGTCCTTCTGCTACAACATTCAAATCCGCATCTGTAACAACAGTGGCTATTTCAATGATGACATCTTTTTCAGGAACTAATCCAGTCATTTCAAGATCAATCCAAATAAGGTTAGTTTTTTTATTCATGTCTCATTCAGCTATTGCTGGTCTTAATATAATCATCAAGTTTTTGCTGTGCGCTTCCATCTGAAAGTGCTAGTCTTGCTTTTTCAATGCCTGGCTTCAGAGAACCAGTTAGTCCGCAAACATAGATTGCAGCACCTGCATTTAGAGAGATAATATCTCTTGCTGCTCCTTCCTTCCCGGAAAAAGCATCTTTGATTATATTAAGTGAGTCTTTAGCGTCATCTGCTTTGATGTCGTTTAAATCTCCCAGGGCGAGATCCAATTCTTCTGGGTGTATTGTATAAGTTGTAACAACTCCATCCTTTAATTCTGCTACATAAGTTTTGTCAGCGACAGATAATTCGTCAAGACCATCCGCAGAGTGGACAACCATCACGTGACGAGAACCAAGACCTTTAAGTACATTAGCGATAGGTTCAATTAAGCTTTTATCGTAGACTCCCATTACCTGATTAGGGGCTTTTGCTGGATTTGTTAGCGGTCCCAAAACATTAAATATAGTTCTAACTGCTAGCTCTTTTCTAGGACCAATGGCATGCTTCATTGCACTATGGTGGGCTGGGGCAAACATAAAACCGACACCAATTTCTTCAACGCATTGGCCGATAATTCTTGGGCTTAAATCAAGGTTGACCCCAGCAGACTCTAGAACATCAGCACTACCTGATTTTGAAGAGATTGAACGATTTCCGTGTTTAGCGACTTTACCGCCTGCTGCGGCAACTACGAAGGCAGAAGCTGTTGAAATATTAAACAGTCCTAGGCCATCGCCTCCTGTCCCGCAAGTATCAACTAAATAATCGGAACTATTTATTTCTACCGGAGTTGCAAGAGCTCTCATAACTTTGGCGCTAGCAGTTATTTCTTCAATAGTTTCTCCTTTCATTGAAAGTCCAATTAGGAAGGCGCCAATCTGTGCGTCAGTTGTCTGGCCTGTCATAATGCTATTCATTACATCATGCATTTGACCTTCACTTAAATCTTGTTTGGCAATAACAGATTTTATGGCTTGTTGTATATTCATGATTTTATTAATTCATTATATGTTCTATATCTTCTATTTCTTTGACGACAGAATTTGAGAGAATTTTATAGCCATCAGCAGTGACAAGGATATCATCTTCAATCCTTACTCCAATTCCCCAGTACTTAGAGTCAATTTTATCATTCTTACGTATATAGATTCCTGGTTCAACTGTCATCACCATGCATTCTTCAAAGCATCGATAATCATCGTCAGTCTTGTATTCGCCAACATCATGCACGTCCAGACCTAACCAGTGCCCTGTGTTATGCATGTAATAATCCCTTAATCCGCTGGAGTCTTTTATGATTCCTAGCTTAGTGAGGCCCTTAGAAATAATATCGCAGGCAATTTCATGCGGCCTGTTAACCTTTTCGCCCGGTTTTATGCAGTTAATGGCAGACTTTTGTGCATTTAAGACAATCTCGTATATTTCCCTTTGCGCGTCATTAAAACTGCCATTTATCGGGAAGGTACGTGTAACGTCTGAAGCATATCCTGAGATTTCACAGCCAGCGTCAACAAGGAGTAAGTCGCCGTCATTTAGTTTTTTGTTATTTTCAATATAGTGGAGGACACAAGCATTGTTTCCTCCTGCTACGATAGGCGGATAGGCATGCCTAGAGTTTCGCCTTGTAAATTCTGAATCAAAAATGGCTGCCACCTGATATTCATACATCCCAGGCTTTACCGTTTTCATCACCATCATATGTGTTTCTGCACTATATTGTGCTGAAAGTTGCATTTTGTTTATTTCATCTTGGTCTTTTAGAAGTCGCATTTCTGATAAATATGGCTTTAACGGTTCGAAAGAGCTATTTAAGGATGAAATAATGGATTTATTAATTATGTTTGTACTTGAGTCGTCAAAGTATACAATCTTGTCTTTATTAATTAGTATTTTAATTTCGTCAAAAAAACTCTCAATGGGGTAGGCTTTATTGGCTAATAGCTCTTCAGGGGCAATTTCAATGCCAAGTCTTTCGCCGTCCCAAATTTCTTTTTTTTGATCTTTAGGCCTAAGAAAAATGGCGTAGTTGTCTTTCGAAATAACTGCAACAGCATCAGGCTCAGTAAAGCCCGTTAGATACCAAAAATTACTGTCAGGACGGAATGGATAGTTGACATCGCCATTTCTTTTTTGTTCGCTGTTAGTGCTAACAATAACTATTGCGTTGCGTTCTAATTTTCTTAATAATTCTTGTCGTCTTTTTTGATGTATCATTTTTGTTGTAATATCTAAATTTGCTTAATACAGTGCCAAAACGATACCATGAAAAACATTCGACTATATCAAAATAAAGTATTCAAAGTAGGTAACGAGGTTGATTTGGATAAGGACACTCAGCATCACCTCTTAAAGGTATTACGCTTTCCAATTGGCAACATCATTACATTGTTTAATGGTGATGGTTTTGATTACTCAGTAAAAATTGTTACTGTTAAAAAAACTTGCAAAGTAGAAGTTATTGCTAAGAAAAAAAATAATTCAGAGTCAAGTTTAGATTTAACACTTGCACAAGGCATTGCAAAGGGTGAGAAAATGGATTTTTTAATTCAAAAAGCTGTTGAGCTTGGTGTAAATAGGATAATACCTCTTCAGACAGAGCGTTGTGTAGTTAGACTGAAAGGTGAAAAAATCGCCAAAAGAATTGAGCACTGGCAAAAGATAGCTAATCACGCATGCGCTCAATCAGGTAGAGCGGTGGTTGTTGATGTTGCTACCCAAAAAACACTAAGCGAACTACTAAGTGTTAAGAATCCTAATGGTTTTGTATTGCACCATAAGGCAACTAATAAATTGCCAGATATTAGGCCAACCTCTATGGCAACTATTTTAATTGGCCCTGAAGGGGGTTTAAGTGGTCAGGAAATAGAACTAGCTAATGGAGCAGGCTTCCAATCGGTTTTGTTGGGGAAGAGGGTTTTAAGAACTGAGACAGCCTCTCTTGTGGCGATTGCCAACATGCAACTCTTATGGGGGAGTTAATTTCCAAATATTCTATATTATTGGTGATTTACTCCTTCTCACCGAGTTCTATGCTAATTTCATGCGCTTTGTCATAAGCTGCTCTTGTAGCGGTTGCAACAATACCCTCAAAGTTTTGATCTTGGAATGATTCTATAGCGGCTTGAGTTGTTCCGTTGGGTGAAGTTACGTTTCTTCTAAGTGTTTGAGGATCTTCTTCGCTTTTGACAGCCATCATGCTAGCTCCATAACTTGTCTGAACAGATAAAGCGCTTGCTGCTTCCTTGTCTAAGCCTAATGCAATTGCTGCCTGAGTCATAGATTGCATAAGCAAGAAAAAATAGGCAGGGCCGCTTCCAGAAATTGCTGTAATAGCATCAATTAGTTTTTCTTCTTTAACCCAAAAACATTGACCAACAGTTGAAAGTATTGTTGTAACAATAGTTTTCTGTTCATCATTTACTAGTTTATTTGCAAACATTCCTGTTATACCTTGTTGCATAAGAGCGGGCGTATTAGGCATCGACCGTACAAGTGCAAATTCACCCCCTAGCCATCTGTTGATGTCGTTCGCTCTAATTCCAGCAACGATAGAAATTACAAGGTGGTTTGGTTTTATTGAATCTCTTAATCCTGTGCATACCTCATTGAGTACCTGCGGTTTAACAGCAAGTACAATGACATCACAAGCTTTTAATAGTTCTGCATTATCAATATAAACATTGATCCCAAACTCTTCGTTTCGTTTTTGTAATAATTCTTCATTGGCATCACTAGCCTTGATATTTTCAGAGGGGTAGCCACTGTTTATTAAACCCTTAATTAAGGCGTAACCCATATTGCCAGCACCAATAAATCCAATCAATGTTTTGTTTTGCATATAAAATATCTCAGCCGTTTAAATACGAAATAAAGTTTTAATTCTACATAAATTAAGAGCAAGTAATATGAAAAAATTTCAGCCCAAGTTAATCATGATTGATGTTGATGGCACGCTAGTTGATAGTGTTCCAGACCTTACATACTGTGTTGATGAGATGGCGGTAAAGCTTGGCATGGAAAAAAGAGGTGAGGACAAAGTTCGTCATTGGGTTGGTAATGGCGTGTCTAAACTGGTTGAACGAGCAATTACTGGTGAACTTGAAGGCCAACTAGACAAAGAATTATTTGACAAGGCTTATCCTATTTTTTTAAATCTTTATGCAGAAAATACTGCAAAGAGATCTTGTCTTTACGAAGGTGTAAGAGAAGGTTTAGATTATTTAAGCCTGCAGGGTTATTATTTAGGATGTGTAACAAATAAAGCGGCACAATTTACTCACCCATTACTTAAAGTGCTAGGGATTATTGATTACTTTAAAATTGTTATATCAGGCGACACCTTGGCAAAGAGAAAACCGGATCCTATGCCATTATTATATGGAGCTGAATATTTTGGGCTTAGACCTGAAGGATGTCTGATGATTGGGGACTCAGTTAGTGATGTAAAAGCTTCTAGATCTGCGGGTTTTGACATTATATGTATGTCATACGGGTACAATCATGGTAATAATATTGCTGATGAAAGACCAGACCTAGTGATAGATTCGATGAGTGAGCTGGGTAAATATTTATAGTGAATTTTGATAACCAACATGTTTGGCATCCTTATGCCAAAATCCCAAATAATGTTCCTACGTATCTCGTAGAGTCAGCTGATGGCGTTTATCTCAATTTAAAAGGTAATATACGAGTCATTGATGGCATGAGCTCATGGTGGTCTGTGATACATGGCTATAACAACCCAACACTTAATCAGTCAATGAAAGATCAAATTGACCGTGTTTCACATGTGATGTTTGGTGGTTTGACAAATCAGCCAGCTATTGAACTTTGCAAAAAGCTGATTGAAATAACGCCAGCAAATTTAGATAAAGTTTTTTTGGCAGATTCAGGCTCTGTTGCTGTAGAAGTCTCTCTAAAGATGGCTCTTCAGTATTGGCACAACAAGGGATTGAGAGATAAAACAAGATTTATCACACCCAAGGGTGGTTACCATGGAGATACGTTTGGCGCGATGGCTGTCTGTGACCCTGAAAATGGCATGCATCATCTATTCTCTGATGTTCTGCCTAAACATTTCTTTGTAAATAGGCCAACGATAAGGAATACATCAGAAGCTTTACTTGACCTTGAAAAAATATTGAAGAAAAATCATCAAAGAATAGCCGCAATGATTCTAGAACCAATAGTTCAAGGTGCCGGCGGTATGAATATTTATGAACCTGAATACCTTAAAGGTGCGAGAAAGCTTTGTGACAATTATGAAGTGTTATTAATTGTCGATGAAATTGCCACAGGCTTTGGCCGAACAGGAAAACTTTTTGGCTGTGAACATGCTGATATTTCACCAGATATATTATGTTTAGGTAAATCATTGACAGGTGGTTACATGACTATGTCAGCAGCACTTGCAACAGCCAAGGTAGCAGAAACCGTTGGTGTACTGATGCACGGACCCACCTTTATGGGCAATCCTTTGTCAAGTTCAGTCGCGAATGCTAGTATAGATTTACTTTTAAGTTCAGACTGGCAGACAAGAGTAATCGAAATAGAAAAAATTCTGGAGGAAGAGCTCTTGCCACTTAAATCTAAAGAAACTATTTCCGATGTCCGGGTAATTGGCGCTATTGGTATTGTCGAATTTGAGCAACCGCTAGATATTCTCTCTACACAGGAACGACTAATTAGTGAGGGAGTTTGGCTACGACCTTATGGAAAACTACTCTACACTATGCCGCCTTTTATCATTTCACAGGATGAATTAAAAAGAATTACCCGGGCAATGTCGTCTATATAGGTTTTATAGCAAATTATTATCGTAAATACCTTGTTGGTGTAATAATGCCATCAACAGGAACATCCCAATATTTTGCATCGAGTTTGTCAACCTCTTGACAATCAAAAGCCAAACCAAAAAGTTTGGGCACTCTGTAATTATTGCGTTTTTTTTGAAATTCTAGTGTTTTGTCATAGAAACCACCACCCATGCCTAGGCGGTTTTTGTATTTATCAAAGCCAACTAATGGCATCAAAATAATATCCATTTTATGGGCGCCTAAGAGAGAAGTGTGTATGGGCTCATTAATACCAAAACGATTTTTTCTGAAATATTTGCCAATCTTAGCAAACCTTAATTTTTCTCCTGCTAGTATTGGCAAATAAACACTACAACCTTGATTTTTGAGAAAATTAATTGTTTTTTCAGTCTCTACTTCTCCATCGTTTGGTGTAAATATGGCAATATGTTTAGCGTTCCTAAAAAGGGCATACTTTTGACATTGATGAAGGATATTTTTTCCTTTTGCCTTCCGAGTAGGCTTATTAATTGATTTTCGGCGTTCTCGTAGTTGGCGACGTAACTCTTTCATTCAAACTATAATACAAATGATTGATTAATTTTAGCAGTACAATTGATTGGAAAACTACCTGTAGGCAAATTAATAGAGAAACTAGACAATTAAACTATGAAAAGGGTCCGTTGTGCCGTGTTGAAATGGTCCTGAAGCACTTAGCTCAAGGTGGAAGTTCGATGTTTGCCGTAGGTTTCCCGCTCATAGGCAGGCATACACAATAGCAACCAATCTCATCTCCTGTTATAAAATTAATCGGCTCAGGTAAATAAATCAAAGCACGAGCACAACAGATACTCTTATTATCACACTAGGTTTTATCAATTGCAATGAAATTTCTTCTTTTTTTGCCATACTAGCTTTATTTTCTTTTTGAATCGAATTGATTGCCCTGCAATATCACTACTACTTTGAAAAAAAGAGTTTAATCCGACGTTGCAATATTAGTATAAAATTAGCCCACTTTTACTCACAGTGTGAGTATTTTCTTGTTTTTTAGGAGTTTTAAATGACTGTTTTTTCAGCAATTTTTTTATTGTTTTTAATTATGGATCCGATTGGGAATGTACCACTATTTTTAAGCACCCTAAAAAATGTCCCGATTGAAAGAAGAAGAAAAATTATTGTCAGAGAATTATTAATAGCTTTGTTGGTTTTGCTATTTTTTATGTTTATAGGGAAATATATTCTGCAATTATTACAAATAGCTCAATCTTCTTTGGGTATTGCTGGCGGCATTATGTTGTTTATAATTGCAATTAAAATGATTTTTCCAGGGCGTGGAAACCTATTTTATCATTCCGATAATATGGAGCCCCTTGTCGTTCCGTTGGCGGTTCCACTGCTTGCAGGCCCCTCTGCAATTGCGGCTGTAATACTAATGATGGCTCAGGAACCAAGTCGCTGGCTAGAATGGATGGTTGCTCTTGTTGTTGCTTGGCTTATTGCAGGAATTATTTTAGTTTCTTCTGAAACATTAGGCCGCAGGCTTGGCGTGAGAGCTTTACTAGCAATTGAACGTTTAATGGGAATTTTACTCATGCTGGTTTCTGTTGATATGATTCTTGACGGAGTAAAACTAACATTTAATATCTAAATCATTCTTTTCAGGTTATGTCAGATTGCTTGTTATATAGAATGCAATCGGGGCTATATATTTGCTATGCTTAGCCTGGCAGGATATAATGCAAACTTTTTTCGAGTTAAAGATGGCAAAGAATTTAGCGCCTATTGTGATGAAGTTTGGCGGCACAAGTCTCAGGGATGAGAGTTGTCGTGAAAACGCCCTAAATCATGTTAAGAAGTATGCTGAGGCTGGAGAAAGAGTCGTTGTTGTGGTTTCAGCTATGGGTCGCAAGGGTGAGCCTTATTCAACTGATACGCTTGTTAACTTGTTGAAAGAGGTTGGCCCCAGTATTTGTCCAAGAGAGCTAGATCTTGTGATGAGTGTCGGTGAGAGTATAAGCTCTGCCTTCTTTACTCACCTTTTGAGTCAAAATGGTTTGCCAGCAATCTCGTTTAATGGACGACAAGCAGGCATTTTGACAGATGACAATGCTGGTAATGCAGAAATACTTGAGATTAACCCAGAGCGAATCATAGAGGCACTTGATGAGGGTTACATTGCTGTTGTAGCGGGGTTTCAAGGAGTCAATGATAGAGGGGATATTCGTACATTGGGTCGAGGTGGTAGTGATACCTCTGCTGTAGCTTTAGCTGCCGCCTTGGACGCAGAAAAAGTGGAAATATTTTCGGATGTAGATGGTATTGCGAATTGCGATCCAAGGTTGGTTTCGGGATCAAGATATCTGGCTTCAATTAGTGTTGATCAGATGTTGGACATGGCTGATGAGGGTTCAAGAGTAATTCATCCTCGGGCAATTAAGGCTTCTTTGAAAACTAATACACCTATTGTTGCAAGAAATACATTTAGCGATTTACCGGGGACAATAATTTATCACGATAAGTCTTTAGATAAGGAGCGTGTTGCTATTGCACATCGTGAAAGCATGGTTTTGGTTGAGTGTGAATATAACCATGATGCAGAAAGTCGTGTTGATGGAGTGGTCAATATTGATTCAAAAAGGCTATTACTTAAGGACGATGTTTATTTGAGTGGAAAACTTTCTGAACTTGAAGGAAATCTTGGTTTTTATAAGTTGAGCAGAAACTGGGCGACTGTTTCTGTGGTGTTCAATTTTAACGCCCCGGAAGCGAGTAAACTTGATTATGCTGAGTTGTTAGACTCGTCTAAGAATATCATTAGTTATCTTCTGAAAGAGCCAAGAGTTAGGGAAACACTAAATTTTCTACACGCTAAATATACTTAGTAGATTTGTAACAGTTTAATATAGAGGTTATCAGTTTAAGGTTTATAACCTCCATTATCAACATAGTCTAAAAGCACATTCATTGTAAAAGCTGAGTCTAGTTCTGCTGCTTTACTAGCAACCGGCTCTTTTATATCTCCATCAGGTATTTCGATTACCTCATTATTCCAATCATTAATATAAGCGTCAGTATCGGTTGCATCTGCAATCGTTGCCGCAGAATCAACTGCCTCCATAAATCGACTATCTAATTGAACTTTTTCTACTTCTCTACGGCTTTTTTTTAATCATCACTTGTGTCGGAATGTCGCGCCACTTAATTATTGTTAGCTTCATTTTTATAATATATTAACTACTTATAGAAAATCCAAAATTCTACCATCGAATAAGTACTTGAATTGAAATTAAAGAATAAATGTTCGTCGATTTATATCTATATATTATTTATCATAATAGTATAAGATTACTTTTTTAGTTAGTTAACTATTAAGATATGGTTTATAAAGGAGGTTGTCACTGCGGCGCAGTGGCATTTGAAGTGGAAGCTAATGAAAAGGTTGTAGTTGCGTCTTGCAATTGCAGTATCTGTAGTAAGTCAGGCAATTTGCATTTGATTGTTCCTAAATCAAAGTTCAAACTCATTAAAGGGAAGGATAATTTGAAGAGCTATACATTTGATAGTGGTGAGGCTAAACACTTATTTTGTAAAACCTGCGGTATTAAATCTTTTTATATTCCAAGGTCTAACCCGGATGGTATTAGTGTCAATCCTTACTGCCTTAAGCCTAAGCCAAAAGAAATTATAATTGAGGAGTTTGACGGAATAAATTGGGAGAAAAATGCTCATAAACTGGCGCATTTAAGTAAATAGTTTTTAGTTATTTTTAGGTATATAATGCCGACTTTTATTTCAGTTAGTGTGATTTGGAGGATGTAATGAAAAATAAAGCTCAAGTTGTAGTTATTGGTGGCGGTGTAGTTGGAGCTGGCACACTTTATCATTTAGCTAAAAAAGGTTGGACGGATGTTGTACTGGTTGAAAGAAAAGATTTGACTTCAGGTTCAACGTGGCATGCTGCAGGATTGTTGCCACTATTTAATATGAGTTACTCAGTAGGCAAACTGCATCAATATTCTGTTGATTTTTATCATGAATTAGAGCAAGAAACCGGAATGAATGTTGGTTTTAGCGTAGTTTCCAATATACGTCTTGCTAATTGCCAAGATCGTATGGACGAGTATAAGTACTATTCAGGTGTTGGCAGTACGGTTGGCGTCAATGTTAAATTCTTAACACCCGATGAGATTAAAGAGGTATGGCCATTATGCAATACAGAAGGCTTGGTTGGTGCAATCCAGCATCCTGATGATGGATATATACAGCCTGCTGATTTAACTCAAGCATTATGTAAAGGTGCAAGAAATCGTGGAGCTGAAATTTACGAACATACTAAAGTAGTTGCATTAGAGCAACAGAAAGATCATAGCTGGATTGTAAAAACTGACAAAGGCGATATTGCCTGTGAACATGTCGTTTCTTGTACCGGCAATTTTGCAAGAAAAACTGGTGAAATGGTGGGTCTAGATGTGCCTGTGATTCCAGTTGAACACCAATTTCTTGTAACCGAACCTCATCCAGAAATTATGGAGAGAAAAAAACAAGGGCTTCCAGAAATGGGCGTATTACGTGAATCTGATTCGGCTTATTATTTACGAGAAGAGGCTGGTGGAATGATTTTAGGCATTTATGAGAAAGGCGCCCCTGCATGTTATGTAGATGGACCAAGCGATGATTGTCAGTACGAGTTATTTAATGGCGAACTTGATCGATTAATGCCGCATATTGAATGTTGTATTCATCGTGTGCCAGCTTTTGGTGAGGTAGGTGTAAAAGACGTTTATAACGGCGCTATCGCATACACACCTGATGGAAACCCAATAGTCGGCCCAGCTCCTGGACTAAAGAATTTTTGGTTAAATGAAGGCCATAGCTTTGGTATCACCGCAGCAGGCGGGGCTGGCTGGCAACTTGCAGAATGGATGATTGATGGTGAACCGACCGTTGATATGATGGGGGTTGACCCTCGCAGATTTGGCCCTTACGCAACTCGCGGTTATCTGCGAGAGAAAAATGAAGAGGCTTATTCAAATGTTTTCACTCCGCACTACCCAGATGAAGAACGCGGAGCGGCAAGACCATTAAAAACAGCGCCTTGTTATGACCGTATGAAGGCATTGGGCGCTGTTTTTGGGTCTGTTTATGGTTGGGAGCGTCCAAACTGGTTCATGCCAAGCGCTGATTATTCGCTTAGTGCTGAATATTTAAACCAGGAAGACCCTTCAAACGTACTCCTCAATAAAAATCATTCCAGCCCGTTAGATGATGGACGTATTGTTGAGAAGAACTCTTTCCGCCGTTCAAACTATTTTGAGCATGTGGGAAATGAATGTAGACATGTCAACGAAAAAGTTGGATTGTTGGATATGTCTGCATTTGCAAAGTGCATAGTTAAAGGTCCTGGAGCTGAATCTTGGTTAGAGTCATTGTTTGCGAATAAAATCCCAAAAAACATTGGTCGTATCAATTTAGTTCACATGTTGTCGCTTAATGGTGGCGTTCGTGCAGAGTTTACAGTTTATAAAACAGCCCCTCAGACATACTACTTGGTTTCTGCTGGGGCATTTGAAACCCATGATCACGACTATCTGTTTAAGCTAAGACCTAATGATGGCAGTGTTGATGTTCAGCGCGTTACAACTCGAACTGGTGTTTTGGTTCTAGCCGGTCCAAGGTCAAGAGATGTACTACAAAAGTTAACAGACACTGATTTATCAAATGACAGCTTTAAATGGCTTACAGGCAAAAAAATCAACGTAGGTTATGCTTCTGCTGAAGCGCTTAGGGTTAATTTTGTTGGCGAACTGGGATGGGAATTGCACCATCCAATAGAGATGCAAAATTATATCTTCGATAGATTAATGGAGGCTGGCGCTGAATTCGAAATTAAACCTTTTGGCATCCGTGCAATGGACAGTATGCGTTTAGAAAAGTCCTATCGATTAATTCCTAGGGAAATGTCAATTGAGTATTCTGCCTTTGAATCAGGTCTTGATCGCTTTGTTAGACTTGACAAGCAGGAGGATTTCATTGGCAAGACTTCGTTGTTGGAACGGAAGAACAGAGGTTTTGATAATGGCTTTGTTACTTTAGAGGTTTTGGGTGTTACAGATGCGGATGCGCGCGGTTCAGAAGCTATTTACCAGAACGGAGAAATCATTGGTCGTGCTACCTCAGGAGGATATGGCTGGCGCTGCGAAAAATCACTTGCACTCGGAATAGTCAGATTAGATTTAACCAAAATTGGCACAAAGCTTGATATTGAAATATTAGGAGAGAAGTATAAAGCAGTTGTGATAGACGAGTCTCCATTCGATCCAAACAATGAATGTTTAAGATCTTAGTGCAAATGGTGTGCCAATTTATTGATACACACGATTTCCGGAATATGGTTTAATATTCATACTTATTAAACAAGAAAATTATGTCAATAATTGCAAAAAATTCTGAATTACATCGGCAAATGGTGGCCTGGAGGCATCATCTCCACAAGCACCCTGAGCTCAGTTTTAATGAAAAAATGACAAGCGATTATATTGCATCAATACTCCAATCCCATGACATTGAGATTCATCGAGGGCTGGCAGTTACTGGTATTGTTGCGACAGTTCATGGTCAAAGAGAAGGAAGTGTTATCGGTCTTCGCGCAGATATGGATGCGCTTCCAATTCAAGAACTTAATGACTTTAGTTATAAGTCTGTCCATGATGGAAAGATGCATGCATGTGGCCATGATGGCCACTCCACGATGCTTCTTGGGGCTGCAATTTACCTTAAGGAGAATAATGACTTTTCAGGCACAGTTCATTTTATTTTTCAGCCTGCTGAAGAAGGCGGTGGGGGTGGTCGCGTGATGGTTGAGGAGGGAATATTTGATAAGTTCCCCTGTCAAGCAGTATATGGGATGCATAACTTTCCAGGTATAGCTGAGGGGCAATTTGCTGTGCATAGTAAAGCCGTGATGGCTGCCAATGAGACACTAATAATAAACATACAGGGAAAAGGTGGACATGCTGCAATGCCTGACCAATGCATTGATCCAGTGGTTGTTGGTGCGCAAATTATTAGCGCCCTTCAAAGCGTTGTTGCCAGAAATGTGGCGCCACTTAATTCCGCAGTTATTAGTATAACAATGGTCAATGCCGGATTTGCTTCTAACGTTGTCCCTGACGAAATGCAGTTAACTGGCTCTTTAAGATATTTCATTAAAGAAGTGGGCGATGAGGTTAAGGACAAAATAAAGAACATCGTTGAAGGTGTTAGTCATTCAATGGGAGCAAGCGCAACATTTGAATCGGTTCCAAACTACCCGGCAACAATCAATACACCAAGGCATGCTGAAATTTGTGCCAATGCTGCAGCAATGGTGGTTGGCAATAATAACGTTCTTAGGAATGAACAACCAACTATGGGATCCGAAGATTTCGCCTTTTTGCTAAATGCGTTAGAAGGTGCCTATATCTGGATTGGCAACGGTTTGGTTCCGGAGGATGGCCCTAAAGGTGGCTGTATGTTGCATAATACGCAATACGACTTCAATGATGAAATACTTCCCATTGGAGCTAGTTACTGGGTTCAACTCGCTCAACACATCCTCCAATAAAATTTTTCGATATTAGGAAAAATGACTAACACAGACTACTCAAAGTTTGGCAAAAGGTTTTCTCGAGAAAGTGGCATTACCCAGTTGATGGCCGACCTTGGAAAAGCTAATCACAGTAATGATCCAAATACAGTGATGCTAGGAGGCGGTAACCCAGCAATCATTCCAGCGGCGCATGATAAATTTGTAGATGAACTAGAAAAACTTATTGCCGGCTCAGGTGTTGATCAAATGATCGGATTTTACGACGGTCCGCAAGGGAGCGAGGAGTTTATTAGAGCGTTAGTGGCGATGCTTAACGACCACTATGACTGGGTCTTGGATGAGAAAAACATAGCCATCACAAACGGCTCTCAAAGTAGTTTTTTCAGTCTCTTCAATTTGTTTGCAGGAGAAATGCCAAATGGCTCCCATAAACAAATTCTGTTGCCGATAGTTCCTGAATATATTGGTTATGCAGATCAAGGAATTACTGATGACATGTTTGTCTCGATAAAGCCCAAAATCCAGATGCTGGATGATAGGCAATTTAAATACCAAATTAATTTTGAAGAATTAATTTCTGTTGTGGAATCTAGCGATATAGGTGCAATTTGCATCTCACGGCCGACAAATCCTACTGGCAACGTTATTACCGATGATGAGCTCAATCAATTAGATTCAATTGCTCAGGAGTATGGAGTGCCATTGATTATTGACAATGCCTATGGACAGCCTTTTCCGGGAGCTATTTATACCCAAGCAAAGCTAAAATGGAATACTAATATGGTTTTGTGCATGTCGCTATCAAAGCTTGGCCTTCCAGGCCTTAGGACTGGAATTGTTATTGCTAATCATCAAACCATTGAAGCTCTAAGTAGAATGAGCGGGATTATGGTTTTAGCGCCAAGTAGTGTTGGACCTAGCTTGCTCACAAGAATGATCAAGGATCAGGAATTGTTACGTCTCTGTCATGAAGTTATAAAGCCTTACTACAAAGACAAAGCAGAAACTGCAGTCAGGCTTTTTAATACTATTTTTGCTGATACAGATGTGTATCTTCATAAACTTGAAGGTGCATTTTTTATGTGGCTTTGGTTTCCAAATTTATCAATAACATCCAAACAACTCTACAAAGACCTTAAATCTGAAGGCGTTTACATCATACCCGGGCATGATTTTTTTATTGGCTTGGATAATCACTGGGACCATCAGCATCAATGTATAAGAATAAACTATGCAAAAGATGAAAAGACCCTCACAAAAGGACTTGAGGCTATTTATAGAGTGGTAGAGGCTAATTGAGGGGCAATGTATGTTTAGCAATGCTATTGTAAGGACTCCAGGAAAGAGTATTGTTGAAGGTTTAACCGACTCAAAGGAGCTTGGGACGCCAAATTATGAACAGGCAATCATCCAGCATCAGTCGTACATTGATAGCTTAAAGAAATGCGGTATAGATGTCCTTGTATTGGAACCGTGTGAAGAGTATCCTGACTCCACTTTTTTAGAGGATGTTGCTCTTATAACTCCAAATTGTGCAATTATCACGCACCCTGGCGCTCATTCTCGAAGAGGTGAAGTTAAAGAGATTGAGTCAGTACTACGAAATAGATCTAATAATATTGAAGCAATAGTGGCACCTGGTGCTATAGAAGGTGGTGATATTATGATGGTTGGTAATCACTACTATATTGGCCTATCAAATCGCACCAATCTAGAGGGTGCTAGACAAATTATAAAGATTCTAAATAAATATGGGATGAGCGGATCAACCATTTCCTTAAATGAAAATCTCCATCTTAAAACAGGTTTAGCTTACCTAGAGAATAATAATTTGGTTGTAAGTGGTGAATTTATACACAATGCAATTTTTGAACGATACAATTCAATTGAAATTCCTAAAATAGAAAGCTATGCAGCTAATTGTATTTGGATTAATGGATCAGTAATTATTCCTACCGGCTACCCAGTAACAAAAGAAAAAATTATGAATGCAGGTTATCTAGTAATAGAGACCGATGTGTCAGAGTTTCAAAAATTAGATGGTGGGATAAGTTGTCTTTCACTACGATATTAGAAGAAACTCACGATTCTTCTTTTAAGGTATAAGATCAATTTATTATGAATAATATCGTACAAAATATCTCCATAGTAAATTTGTCTTTGGCATTTATTCCAGTTTTTGTGGTTATTGTCATAATATGGCGCTGGAATATTGGTTACAAAGCTACTATCTACGCGGTCTTCAGAATGTTAGTACAGTTGTTGCTGATTGGATATGTATTGACTTATATTTTTCAAACAAATAGTAATTACATAGTAATTACAACACTCGTTATCATGCTACTAGTAGCCAGTTGGATATCATTAAGAACAACCTCTTTTCCAAGGAAAACATTATTACTGAACGCTATTTACTCAATAGTTTTAGGCGGAGTTACAGTTCTACTCTTAATGACTCAAGGTGTCTTATCGTTGGATCCATGGTACTCACCTAGTTTCATGATTCCACTTGGGGGAATGATATTTGCAAACTGCATGAACAGCATAAGTCTAGCAGCAGAACGTTTAGAGTCAGAACTTACACAAGGGCAACCATATGAAAAGGCAAAAGTGATTGCACTGCGAACATCATTAATTCCAATAACCAATATGTTGCTAGCTGTTGGGCTTGTATCTTTGCCAGGAATGATGACAGGACAAATATTATCTGGCGTGTCTCCTTTGATTGCAGTTAGATATCAGATCATGGTGATGTGTATGATATTTGGCTCGTCAGGCATATCAGTGGCAGTATTTTTACATTCTGCAAAAGACACCTTTGTAGACACTGAAAATATTTTCAAATGATTTATATAATGTTTTATATTTAATTCATTCTTGAGTCAATTAGCCAAAAGTATCTTTTATTTCATCAAACGTCGCAGTAATAGCATGGACATTGGCATAACCCATCTGTTGCAAAGTTAAAGCGGCTAGTGATGCACGGCCACCTCCTCCACAGTGGGTCAAAATTAAGGTTTCAGAATCAGGACAATGTTTGGCAATTTTCATTTCGATTAGCCCGCGAGAAATATTGATTGAATCCTTGAGTTTAGATTTTTCAGCATTTTTTGCCTCACGCACATCAATAATTAACGGATTTTCTGCACAGTCATAGAGTTTCTTTGCAGAAATCACGTCAAGACAATTAATCTGAGTTTGAGCTTCAGCTATCAAGTCACCTGCAGTTTTTATCATATTCATTCTAGTGCTTGAAGTGTCGCATTCCCGTAAAGACCATTGCAATGTCGTGTTCGTTGGCTGCATCAATCACTTCTTTGTCGCGCAATGACCCTCCAGGATGGATAATTGCTTTAATTCCAGCCTTTGCTGCTGCATCAATACCATCACGGAAAGGGAAGAATGCATCAGATGCCATAACAGAGCCTTCCACTGCAAGGCTCTCATCTGCGGCCTTAATGCCTGCGATTTTGGCAGAATAGATTCGTGACATTTGGCCAGCCCCTATCCCTATTGTCATTTGATTTTTGGCATAGACAATGGCGTTAGATTTGACACATTTTGCTATTTTCCAGGCAAACAGTAAGTCTTTCATTTGTTCTGAGGTTGGTTGGATTTCAGTCACACATTTTAGGTCTTTTATATCCAACTGCCCCAGATCTTTATCTTGAACTAACAAGCCGCCAGAGATACTCTTATAATCAAATGCTGGCTTTGGTTTACTTAGATTGCCACATACTAGAACCCGTATATTTTCTTTATCAGATAAGACCATTTGTGCGTCGTTATTTACACTTGGGGCAATAATCACTTCAACAAATTGCTTATCAATAATAGTTCTTGCTGTTTTATTATCCAGCTCCCGGTTAAAGGCAATAATGCCGCCAAATGCTGAAGTTGGGTCTGTTTTATAGGCATGCTGGTAAGCCGATAAGATACTTTCTCGAGTGGCAACACCACATGGATTAGCGTGTTTAACAATGACGCAACTAGGATTATCAAAATTACGAACACATTCCAAAGCCGCATCAGCATCAGCAAGGTTATTAAATGAAAGAGGTTTCCCTTGAATTTGCTTACTAGACGAAACACTTGCCTCGTTTGATTTTATTTCCTTATAAAATGCTGCATTTTGATGGGGGTTTTCACCATAACGCATCGTCTGCGACTTGACAAACTGCAAGTTCAAAGTGTTAGAAAAACCATCCTCTTCTTGGCCCAAATAGTTTGCAATAGCTCCATCATATTGAGCGGTATGTTCAAATGTCTTTAACGCAAGCTTTCTTCTTGTTTCTAAGGATGTATCATTATTGTCGTTTAATTCATCGAGTATTAATTGATAGTCTTTGCAGTCCACAACAACAGTAACGGATAAATAATTTTTTGCACTAGAACGTAACATTGCCGGACCACCAATATCAATATTTTCGATTGCATCTTCGATGCTACAGTCAGGGTCTTCAATGGTTGATTGGAATGGATATAAGTTAACCACAACCAGATCAATCGGTTTAATATCATTTTCAGCCATCACTTTTTCATCTACTCCTCGACGGGCAAGAATGCCTCCATGAATGATGGGATTGAGAGTTTTTACCCTTCCAGCCATCATTTCAGGATATCCGGTATATTCTGAAACTTCAGTTACTGGAATGTTTTTATCCTTTAGGAGCTTTGCGGTACCCCCCGTTGAAATGATTTCTATATCTTTTGACGCTAGGACTTGGGCAAATTCAATAATTCCTGATTTATCAGAAACACTTATCAGCGCACGTTTTATAGGCATTTTTTTATCCTTGGAGATAGGAGAAATGTATGTGGATAATTATAATCTTTTACAACTTATAAAGCGTCGCTTTTTTCTTTAGAGTTGCTCGATTAATTCCTAGGATTCTAGCTGCTTCACTGTGATTTTGATTAACTTTATCGAGAACGAACTTAAGAGTTGCAGATTCGGCTTGTTGCGTTACCATTTTAAATACACCGTTTGACTTTTCCCCATTCAAATCTGAGAAGTATTTCTCGAGTTTGTCGTTAATATAGTCTTGTAAATCTTTTTCTTTCATAAAGAATACAGAAAATCGTGAAATTTGAAATATTGTTCAGAGTGATCAGTCACTCTATTAATGCTTGGCCAAAATTCGATACATTTTTTTTGGTCAAGATGCATAGAATACCAAAAAATATGCTTTCTGGACAACTGTGTTCCTATTTTGTGACCATAAAATTCATAAATCTGCGATATATGACTTAGAATTGTTGCTATCTTTTCGTTCAATTTTGGTGCTTCTGCCAGTTCGCCTGTTGACAGGAAGTGGTTAACTTCAAGGACCAGCCAAGGGTTGCCTTGTGTTGCTCTGCCCAACATCACTCCATCTGCGCCGCAATGATCCAGGACTTCTTTGGCTTTCTGGGCTGAAGTTATATCTCCATTGGCTATAACTGGTATTGAAGAATCTTTTACTATTTTCTGTATAGTGTCATATTCTGCGGAGCCGCTGTATTTTTGCGCTCTTGTTCTTCCATGTATGGCTATCATTTTTACACCTGAATTTTCAGCTAGTTTAGCTATAGATGGGGCATTCTTGTTTTCCGAATTCCAGCCGGTACGCATTTTCAGTGTTACTGGTACGTTGACAGCGTTGACAACAGATTTAATAATATCTTCGGCAACTTTTTCGTTTTGCATGAGTGCAGAACCCACAGCCTTATTGCAAACTTTTTTTGCAGGGCAGCCCATATTAATATCAACAATTTCAGCGCCAAAATCTACGGCTCTTTTTGCTGACTCGGCCATTTCATTCGCTTTAGAGCCAGCAATTTGAATGCTGATTGGTCCTCTTTCTGAACTGAAATCTAGTCGATTTTTTGATTTACTTGTCTCCAAAAGCTGTTTTTGCATAATCACCATTTCAGATGTAGTTAGAGCCGCCCCTAATTCTCTGCATAACATTCTAAACGGTTTATCACTTGTGCCTGCCATTGGTGCAAGTAGGACTTGTGATTCAAGCTGGAAAGAACCAATAAACATTTCAGGTTATAGTTGTTTTGATTTTTTTTGTGTTTTCTTTTTTAGGCGTTTTTGTTTAAGTTTAGATAAATGGTCAATAAAAAGAATGCCACCTAAGTGATCAATCTCATGCTGAATGCAAACAGCCAGCATCCCACTTACATCAATTTCTACAACATCACCATTTTGATCAAGTGATTTAACTGTTATGTTGTCCGCTCTTTTAACATTTTCATAATAACTTGGAACAGAAAGGCAACCTTCTTCCGACTCAATTTCACCTGACCTATCTATGATTTCTGGGTTAATTAGGCAAATAGGTTCATTTTGATTATCCGACACATCAACAACTATTATTGTTTGATGGAAATTAACTTGTGTTGCTGCTAAACCTATACCTGGTGCATCATACATGGTATCGAACATATCTTTAATTAGTGTATTGACAGTATCATTGATTTTTTCGACTGGTTTCGCAACAGTTCTCAGTCTCTTGTCTGGATATTCAAGTATTGGAAGTATCATGGTTTTATAATAACGCTATTAGATTCTTTCATTGTCTGTTCAGGGTGATCAACATTGTAATGCAATCCCCTGCTCTCTTTTCTAGAAAGCGCGGATTCTACAATAATTTGTGCTGTTTGTACGAGGTTTCTTAACTCAATTAAGTCATTAGTAAGTGTATATGAGCTGTAATAATCGTCTACCTCTTGATGAATTTGGTTCAATCTTTGATGGGCTGTTTGTAATCTTCTGTCACTTCTAACAATACCAACGAAATTCCACATTATTCTTCTCACTTCATCCCACAAATGGGCCACAAGCACCTTTTCTTTTGACGGTTCTACTCTGGAAGCATCCCAATCTTTATTAGCCTTTAAAGCTTCTCTAGTAAAGTTATCATTAATATGTTT
The DNA here is from genome assembly GCA_913047325.1 of uncultured Gammaproteobacteria bacterium. GTDB lineage: Bacteria > Pseudomonadota > Gammaproteobacteria > PS1 > Pseudothioglobaceae > Pseudothioglobus. Next base: position 27,612 of record CAJWTP010000001.1, on the reverse strand, counting down.
TGCGCAAGACTTAGCAAATACAATACATTCGAGCAGCGAGTTACTGGCCATCCTATTTGCCCCATGAACTCCGGTATATGCGACTTCACCAACCGCATATAAATTATTAATCCCACTTTTAGCATTTATATCAGTGTTTATACCTCCGCAGGTATAGTGTGCAGCAGGAACAACCGGTAAGGGGTCGTTACAGATATCAATCCCTAATTCATGGCAGCGTTTGGTAATAGTAGGAAAACGCTCAACAATCCAGTTGCTATCTTTAAATGATATATCTAGATAAACACAATCAAAGCCATGCACTTTCATTTCATGATCGATTGCTCTTGCGACAATATCTCGTGGCGCGAGTTCGAGGCGTTCATCATAATTTTGCATAAAACTTTTACCATTTGGAAGAGTTAGTTTCGCGCCTTCGCCACGAAGAGTTTCTGAAATTAGGAAGGATTTTGCGTGTGGATGGAATAGACAGGTTGGATGAAATTGTGTGAATTCCATATTTACAATTTCACAGCCAGACCTATATGCCATCGCAATACCATCGCCGGTAGATGTATCTGGATTAGAAGTGTAGAGGTAAGTTTTTGATGCGCCTCCTGTGGCTAAAATAGTTCTGTGAGATGAAAAGGTAGAGACTTCATTTAACCTTTTATCTAGAATATAAGCTCCATTGCAAGAGTTATTGTCAGCTATCAAATCTATTGCCAGATGTTGCTCGAATAGAGTGATATTTGCTTTATTCATTGCCTGGGCCAGAAGGCTAGTCTGAACTGACTGGCCAGTTTTGTCAGCAACGTGGGCGACACGTTTTGAACTATGACCACCCTCAGTTGTAAGGTCATAGCTACCTTCTTGTTGGGAAAATTCAACACCTGCATCCTCTAGGTCTTTAATTGCATCTGGTGCATTTTCAACCATGAAACGAATGCTTTCTTTATTTCCAATTCCGCAAGCAGTGTTTATTGTATCTGCTATATGAGAAGCGAAATTATCATTTGAATCTAGTACTGCAGAAATACCACCCTGAGCATAGAAAGAAGAGCTTTCGAGGAATTTGTCTTTGGCAATTAGTGCAATTGAAAGCTCTTCAGAAAGCTCCAATGCACTCATTAATCCAGCTGCCCCAGAGCCGATAATTAGTACATCAAAATGGTATTGTTTTGTCATTTTTTTTATGAATAAAATTAGGAAAAAATTAATTCATATAGTGAAAAAAATTAATTAGCATTAAATTATTTTTTGTATATAATACGCGCCTGAGTTAAAACCTACTAGTTGACTCATTTCTCTCCTTTAGTAGACTAACCCCGTACTCTTATTCGATACGGGGTTTTTTAATTTCCGATTCATTAATTATTCATTGTTGGTTTGAATATTTGTATCAATTTTGGCAGTAAAGTTAGGTTGACTATAAAAGCGCTCAACATAGCAATGGCTGTAAAAACACCAAAATAAATACTCGGTATAAAATTTGACAAAATCAAGACCGAAAAACCGATTGCAACAGTCACAGCAGTATATAGCATTGCTAGCCCAATCGAACCATGAGAACGATACATCGCCGCTCTATAGTCATTATCTTTCATTAATTCAGCTTTAAAGCGATGAATATAGTGAATTGCGTTGTCCACTCCTATGCCAATCGCAATGGCTGCTATAGTTATAGTCATAATATCTAAAGGAATATTCGCCAAACCCATAATTCCAAGTATAAAAAGGGATGGCAGCATATTGGGTATGATTGCCAATACAGATATGCTTATTGATCTAAAAATAAATAAAAACATTACAAAGATAATAAAAAAGACAACCGCAATAGATCGAATTTGTGAGTCAAATAAACTTTCGAGTAGGTTGTTATAAAGGGTAAAGGATCCGGTGAATTGGAAGCTGTCTGGCTTGAAGCCAAATCCATTTATTAGTTGCATGCGAATGTCATTAATGAGTTCATTTCTATTAAGATTTTGGTCAGTCTCTTTGATGCGGGCAATCAGTCTGAGTTGGTCAGTTTTGTCAGATATGTGGGGATCAAGCACCTGGGATTTGGAACTCTGAGGCATTTTATTTCTTCCAATTGAAAGTAAAAAACCGTTAGGCATTTTATTGTCATTTGCTTGCGATAGCACTTCCATTAATGTATCAATTGAGAGAACCTTTCCTGTGGCATCGAGGCTTTCAACATACTGATGGACTTTGTGAAAGTCTTTTCTTAGTGTTTCATCAGCCCAATAGTCACTAGCAAGATCATCAAATATGATTTCCAGAGGCACAGTTCCACCTAGTTTTTGGTCTATAAAAGTGAGTCCTTGGTTTATTTCGGTTGACTTTTTAAAATAATCGATAAAGCGATTTTCGACTCCAAGTTTACTAACGCCAAATAAACATATAACAACTAAAAGTAACGAAAAAGCAGTAAGCTGACTACCGTATTTATCCGTGAAATAAGCCATTTTTTGTACAATCGGAAGTTCTGTTTCATGAGTTTTAACTTTTGGTTTAGACATGAGGCTCATTAAAACGGGGAAAGCTACAAAAGAGACAGTTAGGGAGATGCAAACGCCAATCGACATCATCCAGCCAAAATCAATTACGGGACGAACATTGCTCATAGTAAACGATGCAAAAGCTGCAACCGTTGTGAGGGTTGTGAAAACACAAGGCTTAAGCATCTGTTGCAATGTCTTTATCACCAAATCATTTAACGCCAAATCCGGATAGGTTTGTGCAAGCTCCCTATATCTAACTACTAAATGAATATTTATAGAAAGCGTTAAAACAAGCAATAAAGAAAAAAAGTTTGCCGATATTATAGTTACCTTCCATCCCAGAGCGCCAATGACTCCTGTCATGACTAGTGCGCCACATGTACTGACTAATATAGGAATTAAGACCCACCTAACGCCACGAAAAATAAATGCCAGAATGACTGACATTAACGCAATAACAGACACACTAAATACAATAATGTCCTTTGCAATGAATAAAATTACATCATTCCTGATCATAGGGACACCGCCAAGAAAGAGTTGGGCGCTGTCTCGGTATTTGTCAATGGTTTGGCGTATTTCATCCACTGCGCTTTCTAAGATATCGCTATCAGCTATACCTAGTTCATTTGCTGTTTTAAGGGTAATTAACAATGCTGTTGTATTTCCATCCTCACTGACGAGATTATTTGCATATAGTGGACTTGATTTGAATTCGTTTTCGACAAGCGACATATCGGCTTTACCATTATCAATAGTATAAATATCGCTGACTAACTCTATAAGATTGAGCGGTGGAGACTTGAAAAGAGAGGCATCTAGAATCGAAGTAACAGTGTTAATTTTCTCTATCAAAAGAAGCTCATCTCTAAAAGCTCTTAAATGCTGTAGCTGATCTGGCTTTAAGACACTATCACTTGCTGTGTAGCTGATAATCAGTGTATCAAGCGAACCGAAAGTTTCTATTGTTTCGTTGTAAAGAGCTAAATCCTCGTCGCCATCCAAGGAAAGAGAGTCCTCAGAAGCGTCAAGTGAGAAATATTGAATCTGCGAAAAAATTATCCCTAATGCAACAAATAGAAGGGCTAAAGACCTAGCTGGTCTTTTTGTCAAGAAATTGAAAAAAGAATCCAGCATGGTTTCGGCATAGCCTTAGAAATTAAATTTTACAGTGGGTTCTAGGCCTAGCATATAATCTAAATGGGTTTCAAAAAGTGCTCTATATTGCCATTCATTTTCATTGTTGCTACTAATTATTGAGGCCTTCATTTTGTTTTTGGAGCCAACCACCGCAAACATTCTTCCGCTTGGCTTAATTAATTGGTTGAAGTCATTGTTCAGTTCTGGAACAGCGCAACCAATAATAATTACGTCATACTGTTGATTACTAAAGTCATGTTTAAGAGCGTCACCAACCTTAAGTTCGATATTGTCTAGGTCAAGTTTATTGATTGCATTTCGAGCAGATTCACTTAATTCTTGATCGATCTCTATACTTATGACTGACTTGGCCAGTTTTGATAAAACTGCAGTTAAGTAACCGCTACCAGTTCCAATTTCAAGAACAGTTTCATGTTTTTGAATGTTGAGACTATCAAGAATTCTACCTTCTATTTTCGGAGAAAACATTTTACAATTCCCACTAATCGGGATTTCAATATCGGCAAAAACTAGGCCTTGATATTCTTTAGGCACAAAGTTTTCTCTTGGGATTTCGCTCAACGCCTGATTTGCATCGACATTTAAACCGCCCCATGGCCTTATTTGCTGTTCGATAACGTTTTTTCTTGCTTTGTCTATATCCATATCGCTATTATTTTTTCTTTTTAGGTGGCATCAAATCAGTGATTGTTCCCTCTGCCATCTCTGCCGCAAAGGCGGTAGTTTCTGATAACGTTGGATGTGCGTGTACAGTCAGAGCTATATCGCTCATATCGCATCCCATCTCAATAGCTAAAGTCGCCTCCGCAATCAATTCACCAGCATTTGTTCCACAAATGCCCATACCGAGAATTTTGCCAGATTTTGAGTCAAATAAACCCTTACTAATACCTTCGCTTCGTCCGATACTTAAACTTCTTCCAGATGCAGCCCATGGGAAAACACCTTTTTCAAAACTTATACCTTCAGAAACAAGTTCCCTTTCTGTTTTTCCAGCCCAGGCAACTTCCGGATCCGTATAGGCAACCGAGGGTATTGTGAGAACATCGAAACCGGATTTATGACCACAAATAACTTCCGCCGCAACCTTTGCCTCATGAACCGCCTTATGAGCTAACATAGGTTGACCGACAATATCTCCGATAGCATAAATATGGCCAACATTTGTCTTCATCTGTTTGTCGGTTTTAATAAAGCCATGTTCGTCGACAGTTACACCAGCCTTATCGGCATCGAGTTGAAGGCCATTGGGTGAACGACCGACAGAGACTAAGACTTTGTCAAAGCTATCTGTTTCGGGCGCACCTTTGCCTTCGAAGCTAACCTTTATTCCCTTCTTGAGTGCATCCATTTTTGTGACCTTGGTATTTAAATATATATTTTTATATGTCTTTTTGATGCGTTTAAAAAGTGGCATGACTATATCTTTATCTGCACTAGGAATAATCTGTTCAGCCAACTCAACAATTGTAATTTCGCTTCCAAGTGCCTGGTAAACAGTAGCCATTTCAAGGCCGATAATGCCGCCACCAACGATAAGAAGCTTTTTTGGAATTTCATTCAGCTCAAGTGCATCTGTGGAGTCCATGACCCGGGCATCGTCAAAGGGAAATGATGGTATTTTGGTAACTTTAGAGCCTGCTGCAATAATACAATGTTCGAACTCAATTACTTCATTTGTAGCCTCTATTTTTACCTGTTTAGGTGAAGTGAACTTTGCATAACCGCTAACTACTTTAACCTTTCTGGCATTTGCAAGCGCCTTGATACCGCCAGTTAACTTATCAACTATACCTTCCTTGTTTTTGCGGACACCTTCTATATCAATTATTGGATTTTCGAAATGGACGCCAAGATGTTCAGCAGAATTTGCTTCATTAATTACTTGGGCAGTATGCAGAAGCGCTTTGGAAGGTATACAGCCAACATTTAGGCACACTCCTCCTAAACTATCATAGCGCTCGACCAGAGTAACATCTTTACCCAAGTCAGCAGCTCTAAATGCCGCGGTATAACCACCTGGGCCTGATCCAATAACTAAAACTTGGGTTTTTGTCATAATAACATCTCCATTATGTTTTTGAGGACCTGATTAAGGTCGGCCATAAATCTAGCTCCTTGGGCTCCATCGATAACTCTATGGTCATATGAAAGCGCAAGAGGTAGTGTTGCTGTTGGTTCAAATGACTCGCCATTCCATATCGGTTTTATTTGCGTTCGGGAAACTCCTAAAATAGCAACCTCAGGAGAATTTATGATGGGCGTGAAATGTGTGCCACCTATTCCACCTAAGCTAGATATAGTAAAACCTGCACCTTGCATTTCGCTTCGATCCAACTGGCCTTCTCTGGCTCTGGTTGAGACTTCGTCTAGTTCGTCAGCAAGCTCCACCAATGATTTTTTCCCCACATCCCTAATAACTGGAACAACCAAACCTTCCGGAGTATCCATTGCAATACCTAGGTTAAAATATTTTTTAACTAGAAGGTTTTCACCTCCTTCGTCTAGAGAGGCGTTGAAGTTTGGATGTATTTTGAGTACCTGGACAACAGCCTTCATGATAAAGACCAAAGGGGATAATTTAGTACCACGCTCTTTTTGGTGTTGTCTAAACTTCTCCATTTGTTCGATGTTAACTTCGTCAAATTGAGTAACATGCGGTATCGTTTCCCAGCAATAGGATAGATGTTTGCCTGAAATTTTCTTTATTCTTGAGAGCGGAACAATTTCAACCTCTTCTGGCAAACTGCCACCAGCAACAATTTGCTTAACATAACCCTTTAAATCGGTCTCTAAGATTCTACCTTTTGGCCCTGTCCCCTTAATATTAGATAAACTAGCGCCCAGTTCACGGGCTAACTTTCTAATAGACGGGGATGCATGTGAGTCATCAGATGTATTCAGGGAAATCTTTTCAGTGCTTTCCTCTTGTTTAGCTTCGCCAGATGAGTCAATTGATACTGTTGGTGTTTCTTGCTCTGGTTTTATGACAGGGCTAGTTTCAGGGATTGTAGTCTCTAGTTCCAATATTAAATCACCTAGACCAACCTTGTCACCAGTCTTGATTGCAATACTCTTAACTGTACCGGCACTGCTTGACGGTATCTCCATCGAGGCTTTATCACTTTCAAGTGTTATGATTCCCTGCTCTTTAGCAATTACATCGCCTTCAGAGACCAGCACTTCTATAACCTCGACCTTATCAAAGTCACCCAGGTCAGGGACTAGAATTTCAACTATCAATGGGCTATTTTCAGAAGCTTTAGTTGGTTCTGAAACCGAGTATTCATCTTCTTTGCTGATTGAATCCGATGAATCTTCAAGTGTTAGGATAAGGTCACCTTGACTTACCTTGTCACCGATCTTAATTGCAATATTTGCCACCTTGCCTGAAAAGGGGGCGGGAATTTCCATTGTTGCCTTATCATTTTCTAATGTGATAATGCTGTTATTCTCTTCAACAATGTCGCCAATTGAAACTAAAATTTCAATAACTTCGACAGAATCAAAATCACCAATATCAGGCAAGATGACTTTTTTTTCAGTGGCCATAAATAGCGCTAAGTAACTTATTTTTTCAAGTGAGTAATTATCTCAAAATTAGCCTAATAAAGGCGATAAATGTTAAAATTTTTTTACATGATAAAGTAAATTTTTTAAATAAAATAGATTGCACATTAATGCGTCTATAAACTTAACTCAATATTTATGACACTTGCTCTTTCTACAGAGGGTTTAACTAAAACCTATTCAAACAATTTGGCTGCCCTTAAAGGTATAGATCTAAGGGTACAAAAAGGTGACTTTTTTGCTCTATTGGGCTCCAATGGGGCAGGGAAAACAACGGCCATCGGTGTTATATGTGGACTATTAAAAGCCACCTCAGGTACAGTTAAAGTGAATGGACTCGAGCAGAAAAAACACATCAGTGAAGTGAAGCGTATGATTGGTTTGATGCCGCAGGAGTTTAATTTTAATCCACACCAGCCAAACATTGAAATATTGACAACCTCAGCTGGGTATTTTGGCATAACTAGGGACAAATCAAGCCTCCGAGCCGAACTACTCCTTAAAAAAATGGAATTGTGGGATAGGCGTTTTGATGTTGCTCAATCCTTATCGGGTGGTATGAAAAGACGTCTGATGCTTGCAAGAGCATTGATGCATGAGCCACAAATCTTAATTCTAGATGAGCCAACAGCAGGCGTTGACGTGGAGATACGCCAATCTATATGGCAATATTTAACGCAACTAAATAAAGATGGTATGACAATTATTTTGACCACTCATTATCTAGAGGAGGCTGAATCTCTATGTCGCAATATTGCTATTTTGGATGAAGGCGACCTGATTGAGCAATCAGATATGAAAAAACTTTTATCAAAAGCAAAAAAACAAGTATTAATCCTCGAAAGCGAGGAAAAATTGCCAGAAAATATTTCTATCGAACATTGTGATTGTGAAAAATTAGATGATCATACTTTGAAAGTATTTCAGGGTGAATCAACCACGATTTCTGATGTAGTCATTGAATTGGCTTCTAGTAACATTAGGGTTTCTCATCTAAGAAGCGCACAGAATAGGCTAGAAAAGTTGTTTTTGTTGCTTACTAACTAAAGCAAAGATTATGTGGATTTCATTTCAAACTATTGTAATTAAAGAGGTACTCAGGTTTGCCCGTATATGGATTCAAACTATCATGCCTCCTGTAATCACGACTTCGCTCTATCTACTTATATTTGGCGCACTGATGGGTGACAGGATCGGTCAAATGCAAGGAATAGACTATCTTCATTTTATTGTTCCTGGAATCATTTTGATGACAGTCATAATGCAGTCTTATGCCAACACTGTCTCTTCTTTCTTTATGACCAAATATAACAATAGCTTCGAAGAGTTATTGGTCTCTCCCACTCCAAACTGGGTAATTCTGACGGGGTATGTGTCTGGAGGTGTTTCAAGAGGATTTTGTGTTGGGCTTGCAGTTACCTTTACTATTTCTTTTTTTGTTGAAATTAGGCCGTATAGCTTTACTATTTTGATTGCTACATTCTTTCTAACTTCAATTATGTTTTCATTGGCCGGTTTTATTAATGCTGTTTTTGCCAAGACTTTTGATGACATTGCAATTATTCCTAACTTTGTTCTATTACCATTAACTTATTTGGGTGGGATGTTTTACAGCATAGAGATTTTGCCAAGTTTTTGGAGAGGGCTGTCTGTCTTTAATCCAATCTTTTATATGATGGATTCATTTAGACTTGGATTCTTAGGTGTAGGCTCTATCGAGCTTTGGAAAGCCTTTATTGTGCCAATCGTGATGATTATTTTGTTGGCATTGATTGCTAATTATCTTCTAAACAGAGGAGTAAGTATCAAGACTGAATAATGTCTTCCTTGCCTCTAATAAGCCTTTTAATGTTGTTCCGATGGGTATAAAAAATGAATAAGCAAATCAAGCAAATAACTGAAGTTGCTTTGAGATTATTTGTAAGAAAATAGAAATAAAAAGGTGAAAGAATGGTTGCTATAAGTGCAGACAACGAAGAGATTTTCAAAACTTTCGCTACCAGTAGCCAGACCAAAGAAAAAATCAAACCAGCCAGGTAATTTACTGCTATTAGTGCGCCAAGATAGGTGGCTACACCCTTGCCTCCTTTGAAATGAAAGAATACAGGGTACACATGGCCCAAGAAGGCAAAAAAAGCTACCAAGCAAATTTCAAATAACGTTAAACCTTGATAGCTTGCAAAAAGCACTGGAATTGCACCCTTTAGGCCATCAGATAATAAAACAATTGCAGCTATTTTTTTACCACCAAATCTTAATACATTGGTGGCACCTGGATTCCCCGATCCCTGGGTTCTGGGGTCTGGCAAGCCTGCAACCCTACAGACGATGATTGCGCTTGATAGGGATCCAGCTAAATAACTTGTAATAAATATGAAATATAAGATCAAGAGATTTTCCTTTGAAGTTTTACTTCAGTAATTGTTGGAGAATTATTAGGCAAATTATATCAACCAATTAACTATATTTGTAGTATTCAATCAACTACCCAGAGGTATCATATTAGCATTATTATTGACTGGGAAATTTTATGGATATTGTTTTTATAAAGGGCCTTAAAGTTGATACAGTTATAGGTATCTATGATTGGGAAAGAGAGATTAGACAAGAAATAGTTTTAGATATTGAAATGTCTGCTGATGTCTCTAATGCAGCAACCACAGACAACATTGAGCAGGCTTTGAATTATAAAGATGTTTGCCGCCGGCTTAGCGAATTTGTGAAAGCTTCTGAGTTTTGGTTAGTAGAAAGTTTAGCGGAAGAGATTTGTCAAATTATTATCAATGAATTTAACGTCAATTGGGTTAGATTAAAACTTGATAAGGGCGAAGCAATTACTGGCGCAGAAGGCGTAGGCGTTATAATCGAGAGAGCCAAAAAGTAGTGGCTAGAATTCATATAAATATTGGTTCAAATAAAAACAGAAAGCACAACATCCGTCTGGCTATTAATGCGCTTGAGCAGCGTTTCACAGATATAGTTGTTTCTTCAATTTTTGAAAGCCCCTCTGAAGGGTTTAAGGGTAATGATTTTTATAATCTTGGAGTCAATACAACAACCCAAATGACGGGGGAAAAATTAGTCACTACTCTACGTTCTATAGAGGTATCAATCGGTAGAGACCGTTCCTTGCCGAAATTTTCTTCAAGAATAATCGATCTTGACTTGGTTCTGTATGATGATCTAGTTATTGATACATTGAGCGTTCCTAGGGATGATATTTTAAAGTATGCCTTCGTATTAGCCCCACTTGCTGAAATTAGTCCAGAAGAGATACACCCTATCGAAAGGGTTACGTATCGTAATCTTTGGTCAACATTTAAATCTCAACAAGACTTTCAATTGAATCAGTATAAAATTGAGCGATTATTTGAATAAATGAGCGCTAACATGAAAAAATTAACCGCCTTGTCTTCACTTGTTGTTATTGCAGCATTTGTTTTTTTTACTAATACAACTCAAGCAGATTTCGTTGCCGGTGAAGATTACGTTGTTCTCGATAAAGCAGTAAAAACTGATACCGGAGATAAGATTGAGGTAAGAGAGTTGTTTTGGTATTACTGTGGGCACTGTTATAACTTCGAACCGTACGTTGAAAATTGGTTACAAACCATGGATAGCAGAGCGGAGTTTGTTCGACAACCAGCGGTTTTTTCAGATAGATGGCAAAGCGGCGCTATTTTCTACTTTGTATTGCAACATTTGAATGAATTTGATCGACTAAATTCAGCATTATTTAATGCCATTCATCAACAAGGCATAGAATTTTCAAAGCAGCAGGATTTTATTACTTGGCTTGCATTAAACGGCGTAGATGAAGAGAAAGCGAATGAAGCGTTTAATTCTTTTACAGTTGCAGTTAATGTTAACAAGGCTAAATCTAATACCTATAAATATCGCGTAAACGGTGTCCCTGTAATAATTGTCAACGGAAAATATTGGGTTGATGCAAATCACGCTGGAAGTGAACAGAGGATTTTTGAGGTGGTGGATTATCTGATTCAAAAAGAATCTCCATAACCAGTGGCTGGTCTTAAAGCCGATACTGTTTTACTTTTCTCTGGACTCGATCCAACTGGTGGAGCCGGGATCTCGGCAGACATTGAAACTATTAACCAGTTTGGTATTTCAGCGCTTCCAATTGTCACTACACTCACAGCTCAAAACACTCAGGAAGTAGAACTGGTTGAGGTAACAAGTCAAAAGCTAATCGAAACGCAGTTTAAACTACTGTCTGAGGATATACCTTTTCAAACCGTAAAAATTGGTTTATTAGGGTCATTAGATCAAATCAAAACAATAACTAGACTACTGAAAGCGAAGTCCGATCTAACTATTGTCCATGACCCTATCATCAGCTCAGGGAATGAAGAAAAACTTTTAGACGACGCTGCAATCGATTTTATGAGAAGCGAGCTTATCCCGATGGTGACAATTTTAACGCCCAATTTGGACGAACTGAGTCGTCTAGCACCTGGACTAGACGAACGGTCAGCGATAGCAAGTCTCAATTGCCCTTGGGTTTTGGTTACAACTGCTGATAGTTCTGATGCTGATATTGAACATCGTTTGTACCATGATTCAAAGTTAGTGGAGCGCTTTTGTTACAATAAACTACCAGACAAATATCACGGCTCCGGCTGTACTCTATCAAGCGCAATTGGTGCATTGGTAGCCTCAGGTGTGGCGGTTAATGTTGCTTGTGGGAGGGCGCTCGACTATACTTATCAAACTTTATTGAATGCAAAAAAGCTGGGTAAAATGCAGTACCATCCTAACCGTAACTTGCCAAAATAGCATGAAATTTATTGATCAATGGTTAAGAAAAGAAGTCCAAGACATTAAGGCTTATCATGTCCCAAGTTCAATAAATATGATAAAGCTTGATGCTATGGAAAGTCCCTTTTTGGTTCCTCAGGACTTAATTCGGCCCTACCTTGAGTGCTTGTCTGAGGCGGCATTAAATCGCTACCCTGATGCCAATGCTGAAGAGGTGCAACAGACTCTTAGATCTCTCATGGATATACCTAATGAGCTCGATATTTTGCTCGGTAACGGGTCAGATGAGTTGATTCAATTAATGTCTTTGGCTTGTGAAACTGGCGACACCGTTTTAGGTGTTGAACCAAGTTTCGTTATGTACGAGATGATAGCAAAATTTACCAGACTCAATTACCATGGCGTTTTATTGGACGAAAACTATCAAATCAACTTAAATACAACACTTGAAGAGATTCATCGTGTCAAACCTAAAATAATCTTTATTGCTTACCCCAATAATCCAACAGGTAATGCATTTAATCGTGAAACGATCCTAACAATTATTAAAGAGAGTGATGCCTTAGTTGTTGTTGATGAGGCTTATTATGCCTACTGCAAGGATAGTTTTCTCGATGAGGTTAGTAATTATCCTAATATGGCGCTTCTAAGAACTGTATCGAAGATAGGATTTGCTGGTCTGAGGCTCGGTTTGTTGATTGCCAACAAGGATACTGTCCGAGAGTTAGATAAACTAAGATTACCCTATAACATCAACACCCTAACTCAAGCAAGTGCTAACTTTCTGTTAAAGGAAAAGAGTCATATCGTTGCAAATGCAAGGATTATTGTTAATGAGAGAGGGCGCCTATTTGAAGAGTTGATGAAGATTTCTAATATTACCGTCTATCCTTCGCAGGCAAATTTTCTATTAGTCAAAGTCGATGATGCAGCATCGCTATTTGCATCATTAATAGAGAGTAGAATACTGGTTAAGAGTTTCGCCAAACATCCGCAACTTAAAAACTGTATACGCGTAACTGTTGGTAATCCAGAAGAAAACAGTCAATTTCTAGAGCATTTAAAAAGCTACTATGGTTAATCGTAAAGAGCTAGATAATTACTGCAACGAGTACCTTAATGTTACCGCGTTTAAAGACTATTGCTCGAACGGGTTGCAGATTGAAGGTACTGAAAATATCACAAGCATTGTTAGTGGAGTTAGTGCAAACTTAGCTCTGATTGAACGCGCTATTGATGAAAAGGCAGATGCTATTTTTGTACATCACGGTATTTTTTGGAAAGACGAAGATCAAATCATTAGAGGTGCAAAACGTCGAAAGGTTTCCTTGTTGTTGTCTCATAATATAAACCTTTTTGGTTATCACCTCCCCTTAGACGCACATCCAGAGGTAGGTAATAATGTGCAACTTGGAAAACTTTTAGATATTCAAAACATGAAACCTGTTGAGGGTAGCCTGCTATGGCAGGGTGACTTAAATATTAGCTTAAGTGACTTTACATCTCGCATAGAGCAAAAACTTGAGAGAGTGCCACAGGTATTCGGAAATCAGGAAGAAAAGATTCGAAGAGTGAGTTGGTGTACTGGTGGCGCACAAAACTACATCGATGAGGCTATAACACTCGATGTAGGGCTATATTTGAGCGGCGAAGTATCAGAAAAAACACCTGCTGCCGCACTAGAAAATAACCTCACATATATCGCAGCCGGACATCATGCTACTGAACGGTACGGCATTCAAGCTCTATGTGAGCACTTAAGTAAGACCTTTCAATTACAGCATCAATATATCGAGATTGATAATCCTGTATAAAGTTAATTGATAATATGGATCGCGTAAATTTATTAAGTTCACTCGAATTTAGTAGAATTGTTTATGGCATGTGGCGACTAGCTGATGACGCTGATACTTCTATTAAGCACATAGATGCAAAGATAAATTCTTGTTTAGATCAAGGAATAACTACCTTTGACCAAGCCGCTGTTTATGGCTTATATACTTCCGAGGCTCTATTTGGAAAAGCATTAAAGGCAAATCCTTCTTTAAGAGATAAGATGGAAATTGTCACGAAATGTGGAATCGTTGTTCCGTCCAATAAATATCCGAATATACAGGTAGCGCAATACGACACTTCTAGAGAACATATCTGTGCGTCAGTGGATACATCGTTGATAAATATGTCAACAGATTATATTGACCTTCTTCTGGTTCATCGCCCCGACCCCTTTGTAGATCACAGAGATCTCGGGAGAGCTCTCGATGATATCGTTTCCTCTGGGAAGGTTCGAGCTATAGGTGTCTCTAACTTTAAGCCTTGGGATTGGAATTTGTTACAATCCGGTATGAAAACTCAGTTAGCTACCAATCAGATAGAGATTTCTTTGACTGCGCATGAAGCCTTGACAAACGGAGATCTTGCTTTTCATCAAGAACTTGCAACCCCGGTAATGGCCTGGTCACCACTTGGTGGTGGAGGGTTAATGACTGGCAGAAGTCAGCTTGGGCTGGCTCTCGATAAAGTTGCAGCTGATCAAGGCGTGGGTAGGGCAGCAGTTGCTGTTGCTTGGATTTTAGCTCATCCAGCCAATATAATCCCTGTGATGGGGACTAATAATATCGAGAGGATATCAAAAATTTCCGATGCTCTTAAAGTTAAGATGGATAGAGATACTTGGTTTTATCTTTATGCTGCTGCACTGGGTAGAGATATTCCTTAATGACCTTAAAATAATTCGGTAATCACTCTAAAAGGCCTTCCAAATGAATTATTTCAAAGCTAACGTTGAATATATTTATGTTTATTGTACTCAGTAGTTTGTATAATCACTTTTTTTAATGTTTTCTTTTGATATGAGTAATAAATATGATGTCGCTATCGTGGGTGCAACCGGTGCAGTGGGTGAAGTACTGATTTCTATCTTGGATGAGAGAAATTTCCCAATCAATAATTTGTACCCTTTAGCTTCAAAACGTTCCGCTGGAACCAAAATAACTTGCCAAGGTAAATCTTGGACTGTAGCAGATCTGGATACTTTCGATTTCTCAAAAGCTCAGATTGGCCTGTTTTCTGCCGGCGGTCATATTTCTGAAATTTATGCTCCAATCGCAGCAAAAGCTGGCTGTATTGTTATTGATAATACAGCACATTTTCGTCGTGATAAGGATATTCCATTAGTAGTGCCAGAAGTCAATGCTCATACCATTAGTGACTACACTAACCGCAACATTATTGCTAATCCAAACTGTTCAACTATTCAGATGTTGGTGGCATTGAAGCCAATATATGATGCTGTTGGCATTGAACGTATCAATGTAGCAACTTATCAAGCAGTTTCGGGGACAGGCAAAGAAGCTATAACAGAGCTTACAAATCAAACAGCAAACTTATTAAATGGGAAAGAGGTTGAAATAGAAGTCTATCCAAAGCAAATCGCCTTCAATGCGATTCCACATATTGACGTTTTCCAAGAGAACGGCTACACCAAGGAAGAAATGAAGATGGTATGGGAAACACAAAAGATCTTCGAAGACGAAGATATATTGGTTAACCCAACCGCGGTCAGGATTCCGGTTGTCTATGGCCACTCTGAGGCTGTTCACATCGAAACAAAACAGAAAATTACAGCTATAGAAGCACGTAAACTACTTGAAAAAGCAGACGGTGTAACAGTCATGGATGATAGGAGGGACGGTGGCTACGCAACGCCCTTTATAGAAGCCACAAATAGTGACGCAACCTTCGTGAGTCGTATCCGTGAGGATATTAGTCATGAAAGAGGGCTTAACCTATGGGTGGTGTCTGACAATGTAAGGAAGGGTGCAGCATTAAACTCTATTCAAATAGCTGAAATACTCATCAAAGACTATTTAGCTTAAGATAAAATTCGCTTATGATTACAATTGAGCGAAAAACCAACGAGACAGATATTAAAGTCTGCCTAGAACTATATGGCACTGGTAAGGCTAATATAGAAACAGGCGTACCCTTCTTAGATCACATGCTAGACCAAATAGCCCGTCATGGTTTAATGGACTTGACAATTATTTGTGATGGCGACACCGAAATAGATGACCATCATTCGGTTGAAGATATCGGTATCGCCTTTGGTCAGGCTTTTTTCCAGGCTGTCGGAGATAAAAAGGGTTTAACAAGGTATGGACATTCTTACGTACCTCTCGATGAAGCGTTATCAAGAGTTGTGCTTGATCTTTCAGGCCGACCAGGATTGGAATTGGGGATAAGTTTCACCAGAGAAAGGGTCGGGACATTTGATGTTGACTTAATTAGAGAGTTTTTTCAAGGATTTGCAAATCATGCCTTAGTAACTCTCCACATTGACAATATAAAGGGTATTAATTCTCATCATCAGGCAGAAACGGTCTTTAAAGCTTTTGGTAGAGCTCTTCGTATGGCGATTACTAAAGATGAGCGCCAGCTAGATACAATACCATCAACTAAGGGCTCACTATAATTAGATTCTTTTTTAGGAATAGATAGACACGTGCAAACAATTGCAATCATTGATTATGGAATGGGTAATGTCCGTTCTGTTCAGAAAGCACTTGAATACGTTGCCCCAAATGATTACTGCGTACTCACCAATAATTTAAATACAATTGCAGAAGCAGATCGAGTAGTTTTCCCAGGTCAAGGTGCAATGGGCGCTTGTATGACAGCACTCAAGGAGCATAAATTGAATGAGGCTATTAAAAAGGCAGCTAATGAAAGGCCTTTTCTTGGTATCTGTCTCGGTTTACAGCTGTTATTCGATTTTAGCGAGGAAAATAATGGCACGAAAGGACTTTCGATAATCCCAGGTAATGTAATAAAATTTAAAAATATACAACTTAAAATACCACATATGGGTTGGAATAAGGTTAAACAAGTAGTAAATCACCCACTTTGGAATAAAATTGAAGATAATTCGAGATTTTATAGCGTTCATAGTTATTATGTTAAGGAAAATGACAAAAGTTGTGTTGCAGGGACAACTGAATATGGCGTTAAATTTACTTCAGCTGTAGCAATGGGTAACTTATTTGCGGTTCAATTTCATCCTGAGAAATCACAAAAAGACGGCCTTCAATTGCTAAAAAACTTCACCAATTGGTAATATCTTCATATCCAATTAATAATGTTGTTTTTTTGCAAGCAGATCAAGATAAGCTTGTTATTATAAGTGAAGTAGAGTTAAACGATGCTTTAGTGGTTTAATATGTAACTTGTACAATTTTCTACTCCAGAATAGTAGCCTTTTCCAAATATATTTAGGTGATTTAGGTAGTGATAGAGCATATAAATGGGTTTTCTCTGTTCAAAACCTTCTTCTAATTGATATTTTTCGTTATACGCATTAAAAAAATCATCATTAAATCCACCAAACATATGAATTAAAGCAAAATCAATTTCACGATGTCCAAAATAACAGGCTGAATCAATGAAATATGGATTATCTTTGCCATTAATAACGTTTCCGGACCAAAGATCACCATGCAGTAATGATGGTTTGTTTATGTTATCTATATATCTACATAGTTTTGACTCTATTGAAAGTAATTGTTCATATAAAGCTTGATCTAATAATTTAGACTTGTTAGCACACTCTATTTGATACTTTAGTCGATATTGCCAATAAAACTCTTTCCATGAAGTTATGTCTGTATTTATAGCATTGAATTGAGGCATTTCACCAATACTGTTATTGAAATCAAAGCCAAATGTAGAATGAGTTGTACGATGAAGGTTCGCTAATGCCCGACCTATTTGAATTTGGTAATTTTTCTGGCTTTTCTCTTCTATCCATTCAAGTATTTGATATTGTTCAGATACCCATATCACCTCTGGTGTATGTATATAATCGCGAAGCAAGTTAAGCTCTTTTGCTTGATTAATTAAGTTGTCATTTGGTTTTTCTTGATACTTAACTAAGAATGTATCATCTTTGTCAGTCAATATTTTGTATATTTTTATAGCGCTATCTTTAATTGTTACTTTACTAATAACGTTATAGCCGAGGTTGTTATTAATTTCTGACTCAATAGACATTAATTATATTTAATTTGTTTTTTTAAGGCAATCTAGGTAAGCTACTTTGTCTATTGGTGTATTGTTTTTCTGTGATAAAAATATCATCTGTGCGATACAATCCATCATTAAATGCTCTGCTTCATGAGAGTCTTTATGTATATCCAGTAGTTTTTGATAAATCTCTCTAATGCCTGTAGGTTGTTTTATAGAAAGTTGCTCTCTAAGTGCCAAATGTAGATTAATGTGAAGAAATGGATTTACTTCGCCTTGTTCGGGGAAATATTCAGAGTCGACATTGTCGATATTTTTTTGGTACTCGGGGTGAATTTTTATAATCGAAACCAGTTCCTTTTCTAGAGGTTCGAGTAATTGCTTGTTAGTATATTTTTGCCAGGCCTTGGCCAAGAATTCTCGCTGCTGCTTTCTATCCTGATTAAACAGCATGAATGGTTAGGAGGTTATAGATTTTTCTCTTCGTATTCACACAACTTGAGCAACGTACACTCAATGCAGTGAGGTGATCGGGCTTTACAGACATATCTACCATGAAGAATCATTAAATGATGTGCCGGTACTTTATATTCTTCAGGAATGAATTTAATCAATTTTTTTTCTACTTCAAGGACTGTTTTTCCAGAAGCAATAGCGGTCCTGTTTGCGACACGGTAAATGTGGGTATCTACAGCAATTGTAGGATGACCAAAAGCAGTGTTCAAAACTACATTGGCAGTTTTTCTACCAACGCCAGGTAGTGCTTCGAGCTCTTTTCTGGTTTCAGGAACCTGTGAATTATATTTATCGATTAGTATTCGGCAGGTTTGGATTATGTGCTTTGCCTTTGAATTAAAAAGACCAATGGTTTTTATGGTATCGCGCAGTTTATCTTCACCCAAATCATATATGGTTTCTGGTGTATTTGCGAGTGGGAAAAGAATGTCGGTAACCTGATTGACACTTTTATCAGTTGCTTGTGCTGAAAGTGTCACTGCAACAAGCAGTTCAAAAGAGGTTGAATAGTTTAGTTCGGTGGTTGGATTTGGTATTTGTTTGAGCAATCTGCCAAACATTTCACTACGAGTTTCTGCGTTCATTTAATGCACTTTATTGATAGCAAGTATGGGCAAACATTATACCTATTCTCTGCAAGTTTTTCAATATTGCTTGTTTAATTGTATTTATAAAAATGAATGCGCATATTCTTCTAATTGCATCCAAATATTAGACTTACTCGGTGTACTGCTTTTTAGTTTTTCAAGGCTCTTATAGAAATTTTCTAGAGATAGGTAACCGTTTTCTCCATTCTGCACTCGAGACTGGACAATCTCAAACCATTCTTCCCGTTCGTTCTCTGTTAGAGACTCAGGAAAATTTCTGGCTTTAAAGTTTAATAACAATTTTGACAATTTCTTGTCCTTAAATTCTGGTTGAAATTTCCTTAGCTCTTCTGAGCTTAGATTTTGTATTTTGTTGCATATCACTCTATCAGCTTTGTCAATAAAGTTATCATAAAGCGACTGGTCGACGTCTATAGTGGGCGTTCTTTCGGAATCATTTGTATAAATCGATTTTATTTTCTTTGTTATTTGAGTTTGGTTATCCCTGATGTAGGATAGATTGTCCATACATTTATCAATATCAATTTGGAGTTGTTCAGTAATTTTATATTCAAGTTTGTGGACATTTGGTACAAACATGGGGCTCTTGTTAAATGCTAACTCTTTAATCTGAAGCCGATCTACCCCCTTGGGTAATTTCTTTGAAAAAATTAGAGTTTTTAATTCCTCAGTTTCCAATTCAGTAAGAAGACTTGGGTCCTGGTCTAGATTAAAAACCAAAGCTCGATCAGAATACTCTGGATGGTATGCAAGAGCTGTCGTTAGACGGGTGCATGAGAGTTTAGCGGAATAAATACCAGATGTATGCAATAAAGGTGCATATAGTTCAATTTTTCTACTCACTTCTCTTTTGTCACGCAGGCTAAGTGCATAGTTAAATAATTTTGGCTGTGAAATTTTAATTATTCTAGCTATACCGATTGTAGCTCTAACGTCAGCAAGTGCATCATGAGCATCAGTATGCTCAATATCATTTGCTGGTGCAAGTTTATCTAGCTTAAAGACTGGTTTGTTATTTTCATCATAAGACCACTTAAGGCTATTGTCTTTTTTTAATGCGTAACAAAAACGAGCTACATCAAGAATATCCCATCTTGAGTTTCCATTTTGCCAATGCCATGCATAAGGATCTAAAAAATTTCTAAATAGAGTGTAGCGTGTGAATTCATCATCAAAGCTGATAGAGTTATAACCAACTATACAGGTTTCAGGCACTGAAAATTCTTTGTTTATTTTTGAAATAAATGTCTTCTCAATTAAGCCATTTTTTTCACAAATTTGAGGAGTGATACCTGTTATTGAGCAAGCTTCAGGCGAAGGCAAGCAATCATATGTAGGCCTACAATAAAACATATGTTCATCAATAATGTTGAGGTTTTCATCAGTCCTAATGCCAGCGAATTGAGCAATTCTTTGAGTTTTTGGTGATAAACCAAAAGTTTCGTAGTCATACCAAAAGAAAGTTTTCATGGTGTTTGGCTATGAATATTCTATAAAGAAGATTAAAGTTTAATTAAGATTTTACGACAACATAATTTAAATATTACTATTTCTTTAAATAGCCGCAACCGCAATAAATAGCTAATAGAATTTAAAAGTAATTTGAATTAGTGCTTTTGAAACATGCACGAATAGCTGCAGAAAAGCACAACAACCTTTCGGAAGATTTAGATATTAGACACGCAAGCGTATCTAATGTCTAAATAAAAAACTCAGCAATTAAGCTGAGTTAATCGGAATAACCAGTAACTATTTTGGTACTACGTTGGCCGCTTGTGGACCTTTTTCACCATCTTCTAGCTCGAACTCTACTTCTTGACCTTCGTCAAGAGTTTTGTAGCCTTCGGAATTAATGGCTCTAAAGTGAACAAAGACGTCATCGCCGTCTTCTTGTTCAATAAATCCAAAACCTTTTTTTGCGTCAAACCATTTGACGCGACCTGTTGTTGTAGACATGAAGTCTCCTAAAAAAAATAAAAAGCGGGAAATATACAACTAAGAAAATTTACTGTGAAACCGAGAGTTAGTCAATCAACAACACAAAAGCAAACATCAGCTGAATCTTTACCAGCAAAAGCAATTTTACACTCAATAAAATAGCTAAATATATCTATTTCAAGCATATTTTTTTCATATTTATCGTTTTGCTTTATTTTGTGAAAACTTTTTATCCCTTCTGTGGTGTGGTTTTCTTTTTTTATTACGTTTTATTGACTCTCTTTTGAAACGTGTATCTTTTTCTCGAGAGCCACTAATATTGTTTTTATTTGTAAGCTCTTCTAGATTGAGTGTTTTGTTAAAAATTCTTGTTTTCTTTAATATTTCAAAGGTCTCATTTGGCATTTCATCTGGTAAATCGATGACAGTGAAATCCTGAAGAATTTGGATAGTGCCAATGTAGTCGCTACTAATTTCAGCTTCATTGGCTATCGCCCCCAGAATATTGCCTGGTCTTATTTTGTCTTTATGACCTACCGCTATTCTATAGCGTCGCATTGGTATTTGAGGGTATTCCTTTAAAGGTTCTGGCTGCAAAGAAATGGTAACCTTGCTCTTATCTTCGTCGCTGAATGAGTTTTGTTTAAAGTCTTTTTCATTTAGAAACAAAGGCTCTGAACCTTGAGCCATTAACGCCAATGCTGAAGCCATTTTAATTACGTCAACCTTATTTTCTTTTTGGTAACTAAGCACCAACTCTTCAAAAACACTCAAATCTTGATTGCTTAGAGTATTCGCAATTCTCTCCTTGAAGTTCTTGACTCGTTGTTCATTAATAATTTTTGCCGATGGTAGTTGCATAGGCTCAATTGGTTGCCGCGTTATTTTTTCTATTGTTCTAAGAATACGTTTTTCTCTTGGGGCAACAAATAAAATAGCTTTTCCTTGTCTGCCAGCTCTGCCTGTTCTACCAATACGGTGAACATAAGATTCTGGGTCTTGAGGTATGTCATAGTTTACAACATGAGAGATTCTACCGACATCAAGTCCACGAGCTGCAACATCAGTTGCAATAAGGATATCTATCTTCCCCTGTTTGAGTTGGGTGATAATACGTTCACGTTGGTTTTGAGCTATATCGCCATTAATCGGTTCAGCAGCAAAACCCCTCGCAGATAATTTTTCTGCCAAATCAATCGTAGCAGTTTTGGTTCTAACAAAAATAATCAACCCATCAAATAACTCTATCTCTAAGATTCTAGTCAGTGCATCTAATTTATGCAAACCACCAACCAACCAATAACTTTGGCTAATAGTTTTTGCTGTTGCAGTCTTTGTTTTTATTTTGACAATTTTAGGTTTGTTTAAAAATGTCTCAGCAACTCTTCTTATGGTGTCTGGCATAGTTGCCGAAAAAAGTGCAATTTGTCGTTTTTTCGGTAGTTTTTTCATGACCCATTTGACATCATCAATAAAACCCATTCTTAACATTTCGTCAGCCTCATCAAGCACTAAAGTTTTGAGTGAGCTCAGTTTAAGTGTTCCCTTTTTTAGGTGGTCCATGACTCTGCCTGGAGTTCCTACGACTGCATGTACGCCTCTTTTTAACGGCTTTAACTGAACGTCATAAGATTGACCCCCATAAATAGGTAGTACATGAAAACCTTTCAGATGTCTTGCGTATGTTTGGATTGCTTCAGAAACCTGGATAGCGAGTTCTCTGGTGGGGGTTAAAACCAGTAACTGTACTTGATTGTTATTGAGATCTATTCTGTCAAGTAAGGGCAGGGTAAAGGCAGCCGTTTTTCCAGTGCCAGTTTGTGCTTGTCCGATAACATCATGACCATCAAGTAGGTGCGTGATGCATTGTTCTTGGATGGCAGAGGGGGATTCATAACCAATCTCATCTAAAACTTTTAATATATTGTCTGAAAGCCCAAAACTTTTAAAACTTAGACTGGAATGATTGTCTGACATAATGCACAGGAAAGCGAAAAGTGGAACATTATACCTAGTCTCAACACTGTCTAACTAATTTAAGACAATAATGAGGTATCTTTACAATATACTGCAAAGATATTTTTGAAAGCAATTACTCAAACCACTTGATTGAACATCCCATTGACGGGATTTGCTCAGCTGGGCCATTACCACTGATTGCAACTTCCTTCATCGCTTCAAAGAGGTCACGCTTAGCATCTACAATAGTTTCTTTTCTTGACTCGTCCAACCTTCCTCGATATTGCAGACCTAAATCACTGTTGTAGCCGAAAAAATCTGGAGTGCAAACTGCACCATAAGACCTTGCAACTTCTTGAGTTTCATCGATAAGGTATGGAAAAGGAAAATTCATTTTAGTCGCTATTTTTTGCATATTTTCAAATGAATCTTCCTCATATTCACACGGATCATTTGACATAATAGCAACAGAATTTACTCCTAAATCTTTAAGTTCTTTGGTGTCTCGGATAATTCTATGGATGATCGATTTGACGAAGGGGCAGTGATTGCAAATAAACATCACCAGTAGACCATTTTGGCCTTTTAAGCAATCAAGATTGTAATAATTACCATCAACACCTTTCAAGTTAAAGTCAATGGCTGCTTGATTAAAATCACAGACAGGAGTTTCAGTTCTTACCATATTAATTCCAAAAACTTGTTTTATAAATATCCAAACTAAGATTTTAATATAGTTTGGATAATATAACCCGCCATCATAAGCCCAAAAATATTAGGCATATAAGATATGGCACCATTGACAGCTCTAGGTCTTCCAGCCGGAGCAAACTCTGTTTCATTAACAGCTTCATGAGGCAGAGCTTTAATTTGATTTTCAGTGGAATGGACGACAGGAAATATTAAGGAACCTTTAATGCTTCTTAATTGTTTTCTAATCTCTCTTGCCAGAGCACAATTTTCAGTCTTGTCCATTCTTGAAATTATAACCTTAGCGGGGTCTAGTCTCCCTCCAGCTCCCATACTAGATATGATAGGCATTCCAGAGCGATTACATGCATCAATTAAAACCGTTTTATACGCAATTGCATCAATACAATCTGCGATAAATGACAGGTCATTATCTTTGGCAATTTCTTCTGCTTTTTGGCGGTCAATAAAAATATTTTCTTCGTTAATAACTGTATCAGGGTTTATATCTCGAAGCCGTTTTGATAGCACTTCAACCTTTGATTGGCCTAATGTCGAGTGAAGTGCAATTAGTTGCCGGTTCAGGTCCGTTTTTGCTATCGTGTCAAAATCAACAAGGGTTAATTCGCCTATTCCCGCTCTGCACAATGATTCGGCACAAGCCCCACCAACACCGCCTAGACCGGCAATCAAAACATGAGATTCAGCTAATTGTGAAAGCCCAAGCTTTCCAACCAGTATTTCAGTACGAGCACAACTTCCAGCCATTAAGATATATTGAAAAGATTACAGGCATTTAGGTCGCATTGCTCTACGACCTGTTCGACAGCTAATTTTTTAATTCTAGCAATTCTTTCCGCTATTTGAATTAACTCATCTGGGTTTTTATAATCGTCAGTCTCAATAAGTATCATCTCTAGAGGCAAGAACTTCACTATGTCATGTAATTTATATGCATGTGGGCTGGCTAATGAGTAACCAAAACCGAAGAAAAAGCTCATATTCAGCAAAATTTCGGCTTGCTGAAGACTTCCCGAGTATGCATGGATAACGCCACGAGATTTTGAGTGTGATTTCAACAAGTCTGTAACATCCTCTGTTGCATGAACTGAATGAATAATTAATGGAAGATCAAAGCGCGTTGCCAAAGCTATTTGTTCGTCAAAAAAATAACGCTGTCTATTCCTGTCTTTTATCTTGACGTAGTCTAGACCGCACTCACCAACTGCAACAGGTTTCTGTTCTTCAATTCTCACTTCTAGCGAGTGCAGGTCGAGTATTTGGTGGTCATCAATAAACCAAGGATGGATGCCAAGCGCAAAGTGGCGACTATTATCAATTGAACAGCAACTAATGACATTATCCCAATTATCTTTACCGGTTGCAGGGACGATAGCTCCAGTTGTCGCTTTGGATGGCGAGCTGACAGATGCGAAGTCTAAGTGGACATGTGAATTTATCATTGTTTCCTTTATTTTCTACTAGGTAATATAAAAGTCATTTTTACTTATATATGTATCAGAGGATGCTATACAAAAAATTGTCGCAAATCAGATTAATCATTTTATGGCAGCATTTATCACCTTAACTGGGAATTTTAAATTCCTAGAAAAAACATTATTAATTTATCCCCTTTCCGAGAATTGGCTATTTATTTGTTCCTTGTTTGTATTTTTATCAGCTTTACTGCTAATCCTTTGTGGCCGACATTTTCAATAAAGCCTATTTTAATCATTTTATTAATGACTTCTTCAATTGTTAGTTACGCTGCAAACAATTTTGGCATAGTATTTAATCATAATATGAATGCAAATGTCTTTTAAGTAAATATAGAGTTTTTAGAATTAGTTAACTTTTAAAACCTTTATATTTTTTTATAATGAAAAAAGTAAATTATCCTACTAGTAACTCGATAATTAATTACACGATAGCGAGATGAAAACTTACATCAAGAAAAAAAAGTGATTATAATAGTGCGCTTATTCTGAATCGACATATAGAAAAGAGGTATGAGAACATTTAGTGCAAAAGCTAAAGAGGTTAAAAGAGACTGGTTTCTGGTTGACGCTGACGGCAAAACTTTAGGCCGTTTAGCGACGGAAGTTGCTTCGCGTCTTCGTGGCAAGCACAAGCCTGAATACACACCCCATGTTGATACAGGCGATTATATTGTAATTGTTAATGCTGCTAAAGTCGCTGTTACTGGAAACAAGTACAACGACAAAATGTATCACCATCACACAGGTTATGTTGGCAATTTGAAATCTGTTCCCTTTAAGGATTTGATTAAAAAGAAACCTGAAGAAGTTATTCAGAAGGCAGTAAAAGGTATGTTGCCAAAAGGCCCGTTGGGCAGAGAAATGGCTAAAAAAATGAAAGTTTTCGCTGGTAGTGAGCATACACATTCCGCTCAACAACCACAACTATTAGATATTTAAGGCACACTAATTATGGCAGATAAAGAAGTTTATTACGCAACAGGAAGAAGGAAAACCTCTGTTGCACGCGTCTATATGACAAAGGGCAAAGGTGTCTTTACAGTTAACAAGAAGCCAATGGAAGAATATTTTGGTAGAGAAACTTCTTCAATGATTGTTAATCAACCATTGAATGTTGTTGAAATGAAAAACAAGTTTGACTTTAATATTATGGTCAAGGGTGGTGGAGATACTGGCCAGGCTGGCGCAATCAGATTAGGAGTCACTCGCGCACTTATGGCCTATGATGAGGCTACACGCGGTGATTTACGGAAAGCCGGTTTAGTGACTAGAGACGCTCGTATAGTAGAGCGCAAGAAGGTTGGCAAAAAGAAGGCACGCAAGAGCGAACAATATTCAAAGCGTTAATGCTTTTAAACAACAACAAAACCCGCAAATTTGCGGGTTTTTTATTGTATTAAATAAATAAGTTGCAACGATTACAAGTCGTAGCGTTCTAGGTTATTAAACCTAATAACTGCTTGAATAACATTAACATATTGCTCGCCTATTTCTGCATAACCTTTCAGACCTTCAGCAAGCACGACTCCTGTTACAGGAGATAAATTGTCACGTTGAGACTTCCTAATAGATCGCAGATTTTGATAAGCGTAATTTCTATTAAGGGTCAAAACGTAGTAGTCTATACAATCCTTTAATGAATCAAATGTTGCCACCTCATGTTTGGCATTCATATCCCTTTTTGTTGGAACGATACCGCAACCTTTGACGAAACACCAGATACCGAAGTAGTTATTAAAATCTTCAGCAAACCTTGATCTGCCCCAGTTTGATTCATTAGCTGCTTGAGCTAAAACAAGCGAAGGCGGCAGCACATCAATAGCAATTAAAAGCTCTTCCTTAGTTGTGGGCAAGTTGAGTCTATATTTTATCGCTAACTCCTCCAACTCCAATGCATCGAGTTTGTCATTAATAATCAATTCTCTAAGTTTTGTTATTTCTGCGTTTTTTTCTATAACTGCTGGGAGAAGGTAATTAAAGAAAACCTCTTTTCGGACTATTGTATTTTCAATAGCATTGAAGCTAGGCTTGAACCATAGCCCGTTTATACTTGTAGAGTATGCTTTATTTGCTATTTGTGTTGAAGAAAACGATGCAGGTGTCATCAACATGGAGACTACAACAACAACAATAAAAAGCAATAGTTTTCTAAATTTTTGAGTAAAAATAGAGGCGTCCATAATGTTATTTTTCATTGCCAGATATTTGCCATCTAAATTGGCGACCATTATCCCCTAATAATATTTATTTTTTTGGTTTTTTTATTTTAATAAAGGCGCCTATCAGGCGCCTATTATCAATCTTTTTGTTTAAGCATATGCTTTAGCGTTAGCAACTACTTTGTCAGCATTTGCTTTAACTTCTTTAGCCACTTTCTCAGCATTT